>JAFOCU010000220.1 GCA_017381055.1 Lachnospiraceae bacterium | reverse complement strand
TAAAAACATCATAGCTTTTCGCATGTCTTTCTTTTCTTCAAGCTGACTAGCTATCTCCACAGCCATTCTCTTGCTTATACCCTTTACCTCAGATAATCTTTCAGGCTCTTCTTCTATTATTCTAAAGGTATCATCCTTAAATCTTCTAACTATTCTATCCGCTAATGCTGGACCTACGCCCTTAATAGCACCAGAGCCTAGGTATCTTACTACCGCTTGCTCATCCTCTGGCACTTTTATCTCATATTTCTCTACTACTAGCTGTTCTCCATAGGAAGGATGAGTTGTAAAGTGTCCCTCAAGAACTACGTACTCACCTTCATTTATATATTGAAAGGTTCCAACACAAGTCATATCCTCACCATCAAAGGATACAGATAAAACTGTATATCCATTATCTGTATTTCTATATACTATTTTCTCAACATAGCCTTCGATAATATCCATATCGCTCCTCCTCGCAATGGTCCTCTCCCATAGCCATCCAATATATTATAATAATCTATATATTAACACATAATCCCAATTATAAAAATACTAAAAATGCTTCGAATTAATAAGTAAAAAGAACAAAGTAACTATGTATTCATAATCACTTTGTCCCTATCATTTACATTCAAAACTTTCTTATATTTATGACTCTTCAGACTTCACCGCTGTACCGGCCGCCGCAACTGCAGAACTGCTTGTACTAGCTGTATCCAAACCATAATTACGTCTCATTTGTTCATATAACATCTGGGCAATTCCTAAGCCCTTGCCATTATGACTCTCTGTAGAACTCTTGGCATATTCCTGTGTAAGCATATCTCCAAAATAATCCATATATGAAGATGTGCTACTGCTACTCTCCTCATCGCTTTCAGGAACCATTCGTTCAAGAGACTTAAATACCTGTTCTGTAAAATAAGCTTCAAATTCTTTACAGACCTTCATAAGTTCATCATCTGTACTCTTAGAATAATCTGTACTAGCCAATGTATCCTTCAATTTATCAGCCTTGGCCGAATCCTTAGCAGCATTAGAAGTATACATTTCACTATACTGGCTATATAAACCATCCAATGACATACTCATAAGCTACCTCCATTATCTCTTAAGCTGATTAGCCTGTCCAAGCATATCATCTGCTGCCTGGATAGCCTTTGAATTCATCTCATAAGCACGCTGTGCTACAATCAAATTAACCATCTCATCTACTGTCTGTACATTAGAAGCCTCTAAGTATCCCTGACGGATTTTCGACTTCTGCAACATCGGATCATCAATTTCCATAATAGGCTCTCCCGATGCATCTGTCATCTTATATGTACTTCCAGAAGATTTCTCAAGTCCACCTGGATTTGAGAACTGAACAAGTCCAATCTGCATGCCTATCGGCTGTGGATTATTATTCTCATCTGGATAACAAATATTACCATCTGCATCAATAGAAATCATACTTGTATTGTATTCTGGACCAAGTTCAATAGTCATACCATATGTATCAAGTACTGGGAAACCTTCTGACGAACATAACATTACGCCACCTTCTTCATTTCCGATAGCCCAGTTAAATGAACCATTTCTTGTATATACTGTCTCGCCATCAAGATTCTGTAATGCAAAGAATGCCTTACCATCAATAGCAAAATCAGTATTAATATCTGTAGATGTAAGTGAACCCTGTCTAAAGTTTGTTGTAATCGACGCATTTCTTACACCAAGACCTACCTGTGCTCCAACTGGCTTTGTCTCTCCATTAGCACTAGTTGTCTTCGACTGAATTGTTTGATACAAAAGTGTCTTAAACTGCGCTGTCTGTGTCTTATAACCTGTTGTATTAACATTTGATAAGTTATTTGCAATAACATCTACATTAGTCTGCTGTGTTGTCATACCGGACGCAGCCGTCCAAAGTGCTCTCATCATAATAGCCGCCTCCTATCTTATCCTAAACGACCGACTTCATTTACAGCCTTCTCAATCATCGTATCTGCTGTCTGCAATGCCTTCTGGTTACTTTCGTAAGCTCTAGTAATAGTAATCATCTCAACCATTTCGCTTACTGCATTGATATTGGATGTCTCAAGATAGCCCTGCTGAACTACCGCACTTGGGTCTATCTCTACAGCACCATCCACTGTCTCATACATATTTTCGCCATACTTCTTAAGATAATCATAATTTTCAAAATCTACTATCTTAATAGTATCAATATACTCACCATCAGCATATATATCTCCGGTGATTGTTATAGCAACCTTGGCAGCGTCTGTTGGAATATAAATATCTCCACCCTCGCCTTGCACATAGTCACCATCTGTAGTACGAAGTGCTCCGTCTACATCTAATGTAAAATTACCATCCCTGGTATACTTAATTGATTGTTCGCCCTGCTTGTTGGTGAATGATATAGAGAAAAATCCGTTTCCCTCTAATGCTAAATCGTAAGTATTCTCTGTGTTTTTCAAAGAACCTTGCGAATAGTCTGTGTAATTCTCGCCAATCTTTACACCCAAGCTCATATTTCCAACTGGAGTAACCTGATAAGCAGATGTCTTATCATTAATTCTAACACCTAAAACTTCATCAAAAGCTCTAGCTGTAGCTCCTTCTCTCTTATAGCCTGTTGTGGAAGCATTTGCGAGATTATTAGTAATGGTATCCAATCTCTTTTGCTGGTTTACCATTCCTGTATAAGCAGTATACAGTCCTCTAACCATTCTTTCTCCTTTCAGGAAGCTTCCCGAACACTGATTGCAGTCGTTTCACGACTACAATCCTTGCGCTTAATCAAAAATCGCTTAAGCGCTTAGTTACCCATCTTCTCAGATAAACACTCAATGTACTTACCTGTTCCAATAGCAACTGCTGTCATAGGATCTTCCGCAGTCATAGTATTAATACCGGTCTTATCCTCGAGCAAGTCCTCAAGTCCCTGGAGAAGACTTCCGCCACCTGTAAGAACAATTCCTCTGTCTGCAATATCAGCAGCCAACTCAGGTGGAGTCTTTTCAAGTACACTGTGAACAGCTTCTACGATCTGAGATGTTGTCTCTCTGAGAGCCTCTTCAGTCTCCTCAGATGTAACTGTAATAGTCTTTGGAAGACCTGTTACAAGGTTACGTCCTCTAACATCCATAGTAGCAACTTCTGCTCTTGGGAATGCTGCACCGATCTTTATCTTAATCTCCTCGGCAGTTCTCTCACCGATAAGAAGATTATGTTTCTTTCTCATATATCTAACGATTGCTTCATCAAAATCATCTCCAGCAACCTTTATAGAAGTACTTACAACAGTACCACCAAGTGAAATTACAGCGATATCAGTTGTACCACCACCGATATCAACGATCATATTTCCACATGGCTTAGCAATATCAATACCTGCACCGATAGCTGCAGCGATAGGCTCCTCGATAATAGCAACCTCTCTTGCACCTGCCTGGTAAGTAGCATCCTCAACAGCCTTCTTCTCAACTTCTGTAACACCACTAGGTACACATACACTGATTCTAGGCTTTCTAATCATTCTCTTACCAATAGCCTTAGATATGAAATGCTTAAGCATCTTCTCTGTAACTGTATAATCTGAAATAACACCCTGACGAAGTGGTCTAACTGCCACGATATTACCAGGTGTTCTACCAATCATAAGTCTAGCTTCTTCACCAATAGCCTTAATCTTATTTGTATCTCTATCGAAGGCTACTACTGAAGGCTCCTTCAATACTACGCCCTTCCCCTTAATATAAACAAGAATACTAGCTGTTCCTAAATCGATACCGATATCTGTTGCTAACATAAAATACTCCTTTCAAAAATCCTTTTATACAATAAATTTTCATAAATACTATTAAAATGCCCAAGCGGACTATTTTATTATATACAATAACTCTAAAATATGAAAGAACTTTTTGCGGAAATTTTTAGTTTCGTTGTATATATCGTCAAACCTAGTTATTTTCTTTAGCATAATTATAGAGATAATATTTTCCAATTAAGTTAACTATTTTTTAATTTGTTCACAAAATCCATAATAATTTCACTTTTAAAACACATTTTCTACACAATTACCTTTTATATTATAACCATACTATTAAACAAATAGTATGCAACTTAACATTTTCATAACTCTGCATGACAGTTAACCGCTGTCATGCCCCCTGATAGTATTTCACTTAATTGTGAATTCCTATATAAATTGCTTAATGCAATTGTTTTTCATTCTTCATATCCATTCCTTTTATTAAAGAAGGAGGGTGACCTGTGGTAGGCCGCCCTCCTTCTTTATTTTATTCTCTTCTATATTTGTCCTTTGTCGCCAAGCCACCACGAATATGACGTTCAGCCTTGTTTAAGTCAAGAACCTTCCTTGCTTCAATAGCAAGGGTTGGACGTATGGTGAATAGTCTATCCGCTACGTCCTTATGTGTGGTTGGTACAATTCGGAATGGTTTCTTCAGTTCCTTCAATAAGCACAGTTTCATCTAGTCCTAAGTCACCGATGAGACGGAGGTAAATGTCTACGTTACCATCCTTGTCCACCTCAATTTTATTGATAAGACGTTTTAACTGTGTATTGGTCATTTCATGAACATCTGTAATATCTTCCATCTCTTTAAAGGTGCTGTTGAGGATCGCTTCGAGCTGTTCTCCCTTTGTGAGATTGTAAGACACCATCTTCAGTTCATTTTCTAATCTATCCATCTCTTTTCTCATGCCACCGATTTTCTCATTCAATTCCTCTCTGGAAATCAAATCATCGGTGTACATATCCATATATTTCTCGCGAGATCTGCGAAGTCGGTTTAACTCTGCAGTCAGTTCTTTTTCGTATTCTACATTTTCATCCTTTGCTTTGTAGACACGCTGAAACTCTTTAATTACATAGTCGATTACTTTTTTCTTTTTACTGAGTACATCTTGGAAATACTCTTGCAATACTTGAATTAATTCTTCTTCATCCACTGTAATTGCATTCGGACAACTATCCGCACCACGACCATTGTGACCGGAACACACCCAACGGATATAGGTATTCTTATATTGACGGACTGTTCTACGGAAAGACCAACCACAATCTTTACATTTAATCAATGTAGAGAATAAATGCTTGTTGCTCTGGCGTTCATGTGTCATCTTAAAGGAATCGTGACGGCCTTTCAAAATCTCTTGTGCCCTGTCATAGATTTCATCCTCAATGATACGAAGTTCCGGACGAATGGTTACTAACCATTCCGATCCATCTTTTTCTTTTCTCTGCCCGGTAAGAAAATCTGATACCTCTTCTTTACCATTGATAATCTTTCCGGTGTATATCTCATTGGTCAGAATACGACATACAGAATTCTGACTCCAATTATTTCCTCGCTTGGTTTTCACACCACGCTCATTGAGCATATTAGCAATCTTTGCTCCACCGAATCCTTCTTCCGTGTACCACTTGTACATCTGACGGATAACCTTTGCTTCCTCTTCATTGATGGATAGATTGAAATAGTCACCGATAGTTTTATCATATCCGTAAACAATGTTTGGCACTCGACCTTTTTCTGCATTCATCTTCTTACCAAATTTGATACGCTTAGAAGTGTTGGCACTCTCTTCCTGAGCCAATGCACCAAAGATGGTTAATACAAATTCAGAATTACCCATACTAGTCATATTGGCAGTAAGGAACTGTGTCTCGATACCAAGTGCCTTCAGTTTGCGGACACTCTGTAATAAATCAACCGTATTTCTTGCAAAACGGGAAATATCCTTTACTACAACCATATCAAACAAACCTTTTTCCGCATCTGCAAGCATACGCTGGAATTCCTTACGATTCTTGATTTTGGTTCCGGAAATACCTTCATCTGCATATAATTTAATAAGGTTGTCCCCTGTACGTTTTGTATATTCTAAGAAAAACTCTTTCTGAGTCTCTAAACTATTGAGCTGGTCTTCTTTATCTGTGGAAACTCGGCAATATGCTGCTATGTTCATGGTTAGCCACCTTTCTGTTAGAGTTTAAACTATAGCACTCTTTACACCATTACTGCTTTTTTAAGGATTCTATATACTGCATGGATTTTTTATCCCATTCCTCTTTTGTAACCCATTCAAATGCTATTGTTACATATGGCTGATTAATCCATTTAATGTATTTACATGCCATCTCAAAACTGTCTTCTATTTCTACTTTATCAACTTTTATAAATTCACAAAATTCATCATATACGGCTGGATCAGCTGAGCCTGTACCTTCAAAAGTAAATGGAGACATGCTACTCAAAAACAGCCCCAATTCTTCACCTTGATTCTCGTCCCAATAATAATCTAATACATAAAATATCATTGTAAATAATTCAAATCTGTTCATATTACTCCTTCCATGGATTTCTATTCAATCCCGTCTTACTATCCCACTTTATCGGACTTGCATTTCGTCCACCTTCATTAATTGTTTGATTCATATGTCTTACCCAATCCTGAGTTCCGTTAGCATTATTTCGAACATGCCAATCATTTCCGTATTTATCTTTCCCCATATGAAACTCCATATCATTTGCCAATTCCACAAGCATTCTTCTATTTTCTGTTGTATTCGGAAGGTGCCCTTTTCTGTTTCCAAATATATGTTTTAATTGAGCTTCACCATCAGGAAGTTTTACATCTCCTTTTAATTCGTCCGGAATGTTATCTGGATTATCTCCATATGTACCTTTATATAAATCACTCTGTCCAGCTCCCATCTTAATCCTCTCTCATTCTGCTTGACCAATCCTGATATTCAACAAACTTCGTCTCCGGATACTCTGCTTTCCATTCTTCCGAGAGTTTGCTATATACCAATACAACCTCCGGTTCCAATGTTTCCATCATCGCATCAAATCCTTCTTTAAAATAGTATCTGTTCACTTTGTTCTTTAACTGTCCATACGAACCGATTGAAACAATACTATGCTTTTCAATTCC
>JAFOCU010000006.1 GCA_017381055.1 Lachnospiraceae bacterium | reverse complement strand
ATAGAACCAAGTCCGCTCTGTCCTGTTTTATATATTCTATAATCTCTTGTATATCCTTTAGAATTTAAATAAGATATTGTACCAACACTTTCAACAGTTACCTCGAAACCACCAATCCATACTGTAGAGATTGTCATATTGCTAGGCACTGCCCAGAAACCATACTCTCCATCCGCAACATTAAATGAATAAGTGCCTTTAACTGAATTTGTTAATTTCTTATTTGATAAAGCATCAATAAAAGCAGAATCATAAGCATCTGCGGCAGCCGCACTGCCCCAAAATACATTGTTCATAAACTTATAGCTTACTGAACTTGAAGCATTATTCTCACCATCTGAAACTGAAAGTGTAAATGTTTTATCTGTGGAAATATCTGTTTCATATGTAGCTGTTCTTACTTCTGTATTTTCTAATGTGAAACCTGTAAGTGTTTGTGAAGTAATTGGTTTATTAGTTGTCCAATTAAATACAATAGGAGCAGTAATAACTGTTCCCATTTCAAATGTTCCACCTGTAGGATTAGCAGATAAACTACAAGTAGGTTTTACATAATATACTTTTGCAAATAATGCGTCTAATGCAAGGTCTACATTTGAATACTGAGAATAATCTGCATTTACATAAGCAATATTTTCTGCGGAATCCCCGCTAGAAGCTGCTGGGTCTGTAAATGTAATACTTCCATCGTCTGAGACTATAAGAATCTTACCAGCCTCATCCGCACTTTGTTGTATATCTAATTTTCCATCTAACCCTTCTGTTACTTTTGCATCTAAGTCAGAAATAGCAGTAGCATTTTCTGCGATACTTTCTGTAAGCTCTGTTTTATCAACAGAAGTTAAATAATCATCTTTAATAGTTGAAACATCTGTATTTAAAGTGCCTATATCAGTAGTATTTTGTTCAACATCTCTAACTATTTCACCTATTTCTGAAGTATGCGCAGCCGCATAATCAACTAATTCTTTAAATGTATTTACAACTCCATCATCAGATAACTCAGTTGCAAATTTATTTATAGCTTCATCTACTGTTTTAACTACGCTGCCTTCTTCTGCCCCATTAAGAATAGCAATAGCTTCTTCATTTGCAGTAATTTTTTCTGCAAGAGCTGTATCATCATAAGCAGGAACATACAATCCATCTGTTTTTTCTTCAATTTGATTACCATCTTCCGCAGATACAGTAGGAACAATAATATCTACAACTTTATCTGTTGGTTCAATCTCTGTTCCGTTAACACTAATTTTTTCAATTGGTACTTCAGGTATTACAACACTAAGCACACCATTTTCATCTACTACAAATGTATTGCCATCAATATCTTTAAATGGTTTTCCAATAAGAGTATCCCAACTTGTACTTCCTCCTGTGCCACCCTCAATAGGTCTCCATTTTCCAAATGTTGCATCTACTGTATTATTGCGGTTGAAGATATATGGCTGCCCATCTTCTTCGTTGCAAGCCATAAACACATTAGGAAGATAATTTTCATTAAAAGCTGCCATAGTAGCTATATCAGCAAATAAATCTCTAGTAAAATTAGGTTTTTTACCACGATAATCAACATTATCTAAAAAACTTAAAGCCATTTAATTATCCTCCTTTCTATGTAAATAATTGGTAACCATCATCTGTTCCCATCGCATCAATTAAAATATAGTATAAATATTCAATTCCGTCTACAGTAACTTCACCTGATGCATATGAAGCAGTATAGTCTCTGCCGTCCGCATCAGTGATTTTTGTTAATGCACCTAAGCTCTTAGGATAAGCATATAATACTTTTCCATAATCAACTTGAATACCACTATATGTTAATTTTCTTGTATTTTTTAATACATTGTTTTGTAAATTCTTAATCTCAAATTCTGTTGGAATTTCAACATCTTCTCCAACAGTACCAAAATAAGATTTACCAATAAAAGTAATAGTTTTTGTCACTGTTGTTGCCTGCTTTCCATCTGTTACAGTTACTTTAATTGTAAATGTTGATTTCTGAGGCGTCGTAAAATTATGCTGATAGTTGAAACTACCACCTTCCGCAACCCCACTTGTAATTTCTTTTTGTTCCACTCCATCAATAAAGAAAGTAATTGATACAATATCATTTGTTCCTTTTGTTGCGGAAGCTGTAACTTTAATAGAAGATAAAGTTTCAGTAACGATATCATATAATTCTTTTGCTGGGTCTAAAGTAACTGCCAAACCAGCTTTTTGATATGTGGTTAAAATATCACGAATAATCTGTTCAAGTGAAGTTCCTTTTGGATATGTCTTTCCACTTGTTACAGAACCAATAGAAGTAGTGGCTGTTAAGTCTTCTTCTAACACTCCTCCGCCTACTTCATCTTTCAACGCAAATTTATCTTTTATTACTTCGGAGTAATTTTGAAATTGCGTAGTTAAATAGGATTTTGTTACATAAGATTCTGCCATATTTCAAATTTCCTCCTTTCTTATGGAAACATTCCACCAAAATCAATGTCTTCATCTTCAACATCATCTTTTGTTAGAATTTCTACTCCATTAACTTCTAATTTATCCTCTGTAGCATTATAAACAACATTATCAAGCGTTTGTTTATATGTCGCATTCATTCCATTATTAACTGGTACTGACCAATCTCCATCTATTGTATTAAAAGTTAATTTTCCTGTGTCATAATCATAGCTTGTTCCTTGAATAGTTGAGCCAACTTTATTAGAATAAGCTTTAGCTAATGCTAATGT
>JAFOCU010000219.1 GCA_017381055.1 Lachnospiraceae bacterium | reverse complement strand
GCTTGATTATTATACTCCTGTAATTATAGCTAATAATGATTATCTTGAACGCAATAGTAAGGAAGCTAAGGCTTTTATGGAGGCGACAGCTAAAGGTTATGAATTTGCTGCTGCTAATCCTAGAGAGGCTGCTGATATTTTATTGGATGGAGATAATACTGGAGCTTTATTAGGGGCTATGGATTTGGTATACGCATCCCAGGAATGGATAGGAGAGCAGTATTTAGATGAAGATGGAAGATGGGGTACAATAGACGAGGAACGCTGGAATACATTTTATAAGTGGTTGTATGAAAATCAGTTAACTCAAAAAGATTTGACTGGTTTAGGTTATAATACTGATTGGAGTAAGAGTGATGAGTGAGATAGAGCTTTCAACTAAGGCTTTAAGTAAGTCCTATGACGGAAGGTTGATAATCGATGACATTAATATAAAGCTTAATAAAAATGAAGTGGTATCAATTATCGGAGTAAGTGGAAGTGGAAAAACTACGTTGTTTAACCTGTTATCAGGACTGGAAATGCCAGATGCTGGGCATGTATTTTTAAAAGGGGAGGATATAACAGGAAAGCCAGGTAAGATAAGTTATATGCTACAAAAGGATTTGCTTCTTCCTCATAAAAAGATAATAGATAATGTTGTTTTAGGACTTGTTGTAAAAGGGATGAGTAAAAAAGAAGCTTATAAAAAGACTGAAGATTTGTTTGAGGTCTTTGGTATTGAAGGTACAAGCAATCTATATCCAAGTCAATTATCAGGTGGTATGAGACAACGTGCAGCATTGCTTAGAACATATTTATGTACAGAAGGAGTAACTTTGCTAGATGAACCATTTTCCTCACTTGATACTATTACAAAGGGGCAGATGCATAGTTGGTACATAGATGTGATTCAAAAGATTCAGCTATCTACAATACTTATAACTCATGATATTGAAGAAGCTATTTATCTATCTGATAGAATATATGTACTTGGCGGGAATCCAGGAACTATAAAACACGAATTGATAATTGATAAAAACAAAAATGAAAGAGAGGAATTCCTGTTGACCTCGGAATTCCTCTCCTATAAAAAGCAATTAAAGGAAATGCTTTTATGATATTCAAAATGTTTAAGTTAAATAATTATCCTAGAATTCAATCTAGAAGGTTTGTATCTTGTTGGCCAAATTGTTAATAAGTGTCTCATACTTGAGAAGATCCTTATTAGTAAGGCCATCGCTATTGCGAACAATATCAAGAAGATTTTCTGCGGCTGCGATAGCTCTGTTATAGCAGTCGCGTTTTTGTTTCTGAGCAGGCTTAACTTTAACTAATCGTACGTTGTTGCCTATCTCTAAAACCTCACCAGTTAATAAATCTACTACACCGCCACTATAAGGGGCATAAGCAGGTATATTGAAGGTTTCGTTTACTAAGTCTGCAAACTGATCTGTAACCTCGTCTTCACCGTGAACAACAAATACCTTGGCAGGCTTTTCTTCCATAGCAGATATCCAACTAATAAGCTGGTCTTTGTCAGCGTGTCCACTAATACCAGGAAGAATCTGTATCTTAGCTCTTACCTCTATAACTTCGCCGAATAATCTAACAGATTCAGC
>JAFOCU010000218.1 GCA_017381055.1 Lachnospiraceae bacterium | reverse complement strand
GCTCCACTGCCGCCAAGAATACCCTGGGCCAGGATATCCGCATCACCCGCGACCGAGGGCGCTGGTTTGAGCGCAAGGGCGTGTGGATGATGCCCACGTATCATCCCTCGCTGTGCTGTCTTAAATAAATCTCTTACTCTTGACGCACCTACACCTACGTAAAGTTCTACGAAATCAGAACCTGAAAGTGAGAAGAATGGTACATGACCCTCTCCTGCAACTGCCTTAGCAAGAAGTGTCTTACCTGTTCCCGGAGGTCCTACAAGAAGCGCACCCTTTGGAAGCTTAGCTCCTACCTTTGCGTACTTTTCTGGATTATGAAGGAAGTCAACTATCTCCTTAAGAGATTCCTTTGCCTCATCCTGACCTGCTACATCTGCAAATGTAACACCAGTTTCCTTCTCCATATACATCTTTGCTTTAGACTTGCCAACGCCCATTGCGCCGCCTTTACCCATCTTCTTAAACAATAATCCCATAAGGAAATATATAAGTATAAATGGTAAAACATATGCTAATAAAATATCAACTATTGTAGACTTTGAATCAGAAACATCCGCCTTAAAATCCACTTTATGATTCTTTGCTGCCTCTTTTAATTCTTCATGAAGATTATCAACACTTATAGCTGTAGTCCAATAAGTTTTCTCAACCATTGAATTATCTAATTCATTTCCCTCAACTGGTGTAATAATAATCTTACCCTCTGAAGTTATCTCTACACTCTTTACCTCACCGCTTTCAAGCATAGTAAGGAACTTGTTATAGCTTATCTCCTCTGATGTGGCATTTTCATACATTGTTCCCATGAAATAAACCATAAGAACTGTTATAATGGCAGCAAATATAAGTAGACTTAATTTAGAGCCACCCTTCTTGCCATTTCCGCCGTTACCATTATTTCCATTATCGCCGTTACTGTTGCTATTATTTCCATTATTGCCACCCTGGCTATTTCTGCGTGGATCACGATTATACTCCGAATATCTATCTCCATATCCATCGTTATAACGGTTTCTTCCATTTCCATATCCATCCTTACCATAGACATCGCCTATGCCCGGACCAAATCCAAATGGACCAAAACCAAAAGAGCCCAAATCTGATGATTTCTTGTCTCCTTGATTCTCATCATTATCCGACTCTCTAGAATTATCCGACTCTCTAGAATTATCCTCTTTATTATCTAAATAATTATCTTTTTCACCCGTTTCTTTTATATCGTCTTGTTCAAATTTATTATCTGTATTCATATTACTCCATTCTGCATATTAATGCTGTGAGCCTCTCTAAAATCCCACCAGATATGAGCATACACTAGCTTCCCCCATAAATCAATAATTATGAACAAATTTTCACATATTTATCATTATTTTCTATTTCTTCAATGTAGCTATCATACGTGTTCCACCACCATCTCTATCTGTGGCTTTTACCTTACCATTATGATATATAGCAATATGTTTTACAATAGACAATCCAAGCCCCGTTCCTCCAACCTCTTTAGAACGACTCTTATCAACTCTATAAAATCTTTCAAATACAGATTTTTTCTCATCCTCTGGAATACCTATACCCGAATCTTCAACAATTACTCTTACTGCATTGTCTTCTTCCTCTACTATTACATTTACTATACCACCATCTGTATTATACTTAATAGCATTGTCGCAAAGATTAAAAACAAGTTCTTCAAGCATGCCAGGCACACCTGTAAGTTTAACTTCCACTGGCATATCACAAGTTATAGTTACTTTCTTTTTCGCAGCAACATGCTCCAATCTACTCATAACAATCCTAACTATATCACATATATTAACTTCTTCCTTTTGTATAACTATCTCATCACTTTCAAGTCTAGAGATTAATATAATATCATTTACTAAATTAATAAGTCTTACCGACTCCTTATTTATACTATC
>JAFOCU010000026.1 GCA_017381055.1 Lachnospiraceae bacterium | reverse complement strand
GAGCAGAGGATATCCAGTCTAAGATTATGGAGGTTTATACCGATGCGTATCGTTCTTTGCAACAAGCAAATATTGAGCTGGGTATAAGCAATGTAGAAAATTTTGCTGATGCAGTATCTACAAAGGATAATATAAAGATAAAGTCTAGAAGTATAATGGGAGTAGAGATTCCATATATAAATTATAAGGCAGGACCTATGGAGTTGACCTATTCCTTATATGGCACAACAGAATCTTTGGACAGAGCTAGAAGTGCATTTATAAAAGTTAAGGAACTCTCGGTAGAATTAGCGGCTATTGAAAACGCAGCTTACAGGTTAGCTGTAAATGTAAAGAAAGCTCAAAAGCGAGCAAATGCATTGCAGAACATAACCATACCAAAATATAGAGAGTTAATAAAATATATAACAAATGCCTTAGAGGAAAAAGAACGCGAAGAATTTACCAGACTTAAGGTTATTAAAAAACAGATGAACAATAAGAGGAAAGAAAAGTAAATGAAAAGGATTATAACACTATTATCAATTATAGCAATTTTATTTGTTAATATAGAGCCTGCTATTGCTGAGGAAGAAAAGGTTACAGTGGAATCTGCTGTAGCATATCCTGAGGCGCCAGAAATTAATGGTTATGCGGCTATTTTAATAGATATGGATACAGGAGCTATCCTGTACTCGAAGAATGCTCATGAAAAGCTGTATCCTGCAAGTATTACTAAGATAATGACAGGTTTATTAGCAGTGGAAAATTGTGCGTTGGAGGATAGTTTTACATTTACTCCAGAGATAATTAATTCACTTCCATGGGATGCGGCAAAGTATGGTTACGTGCCAGGAGAAGTGGTAAGCATAAGAGATTTATTGTATGTCCTTATGTTGCGTTCTGCAAATGAGGTGGCCATTGGTCTAGGAATGAAAATAGCAGGAACAGAAGAAGAGTTTGGTAAACTTATGACAGAGAGAGCCAAGAAAATAGGAGCGGTAAATACTAATTTTGTTAATGCAACAGGTCTTCATGATGATAATCACTATACGACAGCATATGATATGGCGCTTATTTCTATTGAGGCTATGAAGAATTCCACATTTATGGAAGTGTGGGGGTCACCTAGTTACACAGTTAATCCTACTAATGTGCAGCCAGATATTGTAAAAATTTGGAATAGACATGATATGTTAGTAAATAGAGGTATGCAGTATTATGTATATGCCAAGGGCGGCAAGACAGGATACACAGATGAAGCGGGAAAAACTCTTGTAACCTATGCTAGTCGAGATGGAAGAAATTTAATGTGCGTTGTCATGAAATCTGGAGCAGAAACAGTATTTAGTGACACAAGACTTCTATTTGAATACGGTTTTGGGGATTTTGAAAATGTGTCTATAAAGGGTAATGAAACTCGATTTGGACAATCAAATGATAGCTATTTTGTGAGTAGAGATCATTTGTATGGAAGTGAACTAAATTTAATGGAATTAGATGATGGTTATGTAACAGTTCCTAAAGGAAGCTCACTTCAAAATATTGGCTATGAGTTGACTTATGTAGAACAGACAGAGGATGGAGTTATAGCTAATATAGAGTATAAAATTGGTGATAATAGTTTAGGAAAGACAAGCCTTAGATTAAATGTGAACAAAGAAGAAAGTAGTGAAGCATCGCCTTATAGAGAAGAAGAGCAACAAGATGTTCAAAAGAAGAAGGAATTTCCTATAAATATATATGTAGTGGGTGGCATTTTAGCCGGTATTTTAGTTTTGTTTTTAGTAATAAAAATATTACGAAAGACAAGTGGTAAGAGAAAGGTTAAAAGGGCTAGAAAAAAATTATTTAAAAATAATCGACTTCATTAAGATGTTATAAAAGATAAAGCAAGAGCTGTTAATTTGAAAATTAATCAGCTCTTGCTCTTTTTTCACGGCGCTTACGTCTTATTTCAGTTTGGCGTTTTCTTATGGAATCAGCTCCGATATCATCTGTAAGCTTAAGTGTTTTAATAACATATATTTTTTCATCGTCTGATTTTCTAAGTCGAATTTTACCTTTTAACCAACCGTGTTCATCGCATTTTGCTAAACAGAAGTAGGTTTTGGAATTATCAGAAAACCATCTAATCTTCTTTCTTGTTTTCTTTCCACATTTGTAGCATGTAGTGGAATTGACATCTTTATCCTTAAGTACCTCTAGCTTATTCTCAAATTCTCTAGAGATAAACTTAGAGTATGTTTCATAGACAACAGAAATTTGCTCTTTTCGATTTTTAGGTTTTTGGAAGCAATCTATAGAATAGTTGTCATGGATATCTTGTGGTTTAAGATGTGTCATAATCTGTGCAGTGTAATATGCATCGCTTAAAGCACGGTGGAAGCCCTCGTCTTTTGCTATCTTTAAGTAATCGATAGCCCATTCAAGAGAACGCTTGATTTTTCTATCTTCATATACGATGCCAAAAATCTTTTGAATATCGTAGAAGAATACAGGTGTTTTAAACAATGGGAAATTATAGTACTTCATATTACGCTGAAGCTCTGTTACATCCATAGGTCCCCAGGTGCATATCATAAAGTCATCGCCACACCATTTTAAAAATCTTGAGAAAACCTCTGGAAATGGCTTGCCAAG
>JAFOCU010000217.1 GCA_017381055.1 Lachnospiraceae bacterium | reverse complement strand
TGTATAGTGTCAGGATTTTTTGCTACAGGTGCACTTTTAGAGAAGAAGGTAAGCTTGTAAGAAATACGTTAGAAAACATAAGTTGAATTTCAAAATAATAAGTACATAAATAAAAAGCCCCCGCTGTTTTAAATGAAAGAAAACATTTAAAACAGTGGGGGTAAATTAATTTGCAATTGTCTATAATTCTTCTTCAGAATCAACCAATTCAAGTTTGCTTACAGATACTTCGTAAGCTATGTGATGTTGGATTTCGTCTTCGTTAAGTTTTTTTACATATTCACGGCTCTGGACACGACCCCATATCTGAATTCTAGAGCCAACATCAAAAGAGGAAGCGAAGCGGGCATTGCGACCCCAGGCGATACATGGGATATAATCAGATTTGCCATAAGGACGATTGACAGCTACAAGCAAGTCAGCGATTTCTCTACCAAGAGGAGTCTTTCTGTAAATTGGAGCCTTGCAGATAAATCCGTCTAAGAAAATCTGATTTGTTTTGCCGGCCTCAGGATTTTCATCAACAAACTGCCATTCACGAACGAAAATAGAGAGCATAAGTTTGTTCTTTCCTTCATCGTGTCGATTGTAGGAGCGAAACTGTCCGCTAGCCTCAACTAATTGTCCAATATAACTTGCAGATACGTCTACAAGTCGTTCTGATACCATCATAGGAATAATATCTGATAAATCACTTAATCGATTTACAGCTACATCTACTACGTAAAAGCCCTCCCCATAAACCTGATGACTAAATCTGAAATCTGATACGATTTCGCCTATGATTGCTACCCTGTTGTTTTCAATAACCTTGTCTACCATTTGTATTTCTCCCTTCAAATTTGTGCTTTTAAAAATTTAATCTTTATATTTATATTCAAATTTAAGAGAAATATAACTTTCATTTGTGTCAAAAATGTAAAGAAATTGTTAAATTTGTGGTAAATGTTAAATTGATTAATCCAAATAATACTTTATCAGGTTAAATAGATATTGAAGAATAGGGTCTTTTGATATATTATAATAATGGATGATTTTGCAATTATTTAATAAAAATCATATATATTTGTAAGTATATTATTTATACAGATATATAGGGAGGCTAAAATATTATGTACGTATTTTTATCACATTCATCAATAGATGCGGATGTAGCTAATGGCTTATGTCAGGAGCTAGAGAAAAATGGTATAGGTTGCTTTTTGGCGCCTAGAGATATTCGTTCGGGACACGAGTATGCAGAGGAGATAATATATGGAATAGATAGATCAGATGCGATGATTCTTGTATTATCCAATAATTCAAATCAGTCACCTCACGTTCTTAGAGAAGTTGAGAGAGCTGTAAGCAAGAATATTCCTATAATAGTTTATAGAATTGAGGATGTTATCCTTACAAAGTCTATGGAATATTTCTTAATGTCTCATCAGTGGCTAAATGGAAAGGATGAAGATTATCAAGACATGGTTAATGCGGTGAGAAATCTTTCTCAGAGACAGATAACCCAGGAGAACATTGACAATAATAAAAACGATAAAAACAATAAAAGTCACCTCGTGTTGCTATTAATTGCTGCTGTTATAGCAGGTGTGATATTCAGTCTGGGATGTGTCTATTTCACTGTAAAAAATCTTTTAAATGATAACGATTCAAATAAGGATACTGGAACAGTTGAAACTGTTATCACAGCTACGGAAGAATATAATCCAGATGAGAATGAAACTGTGGCTGGTGCCGATAAGGATGAAACAAAAGCAGAAGCTGATAAGAAACCTAAACAAGTAGAGCTTGGTGATACAGTTAAGTTTGGAAGTTATAATGGAGTGCCTATTTACTGGCGAGTATTAAAACTATCTGATGATAAGACAGAAGCAGTGCTTGTAGCTAAAGATATTATTACCATGAAGGCTTTTGATGCGGCTGATAGTGAATCCTTTAATAAGCATAACGGTGAATATTATTATACTAATCAAGAGAGCGAGGCAGATAGAAATCTAGAGTTTCAGGCAGACATTAGAGGAAACAGTGATTGGTCTAACTCTGATATAAGAGCATGGCTTAATGCTACAACAGAGCTTGTGGATTACGGAGAGGGTATACCATCTAAGGATAAGATGTCGGATAATAAAAATGGTTACGATATAGAACCGGGATTTTTAACAAACTTTAGTGAGTCTGAGCTTGAAGCTATAAAGACAACTGTGTTGGAAACGAAAGGAAATGCTCTTAGTAAGCAACCGACAATAACTACTGAGGATAAGGTGTACTTGCTATCATTGGATGATTTAAAGCTTTTTGAGAAAGCTGATATGAATATATTGACAAAGCCAACAGCAGAATGTTTGGAGCAAGACAAGAGTCAGTGGTATGAGGGTGAAGTGGAAGCTTATGGTATAGAAATGTACTGTTGGTGGCTGCGTGATCCAGTAGAAGGATATTCATCAAAGTGTTATATGGTGGGTACAGAGTATTATGACGATAAAATATGGGAGAAGGAAGTAGGCCTTGAAGGATTTGGAATTCGTCCGGCTATAACTGTTGATCTTACATCAGATGCAATTGTTATAGAATAGTAAAAAGGCAAGCTTGAAAGGTGTAGTGTAGTTATGAAATTGAGAACATTGGACAGATTTAATGAGATTGTTATTCAGATGCATGACAATCCGGATGCAGATGCGGTGGGGTCTGGATTTGCATTATATAAGTATTTTAGATGGAAGGGCAAGGATGTAAGGCTTATATATGGAGGCAAGTTTAAGATAACTAAGAGAAACATTCTTATGATGATTGATGAACTTGATATTCCTGTTGAGTATGTTAAGGAGTTTGATTATAAGCCAGAGCTTCTTCTTACAGTTGATTGTCAGTATGGAGAAGGAAATGTATTTAAATTTGAAGCTGAAAATATAGCTATGGTTGACCATCATAATACAGGTCGTTCATCTGATGCTATGTGTGAGATTCGTAGCCATATAGTAAGCTGCTCAACTATTTGTTTTGATATGCTTAAGAATGAAGGCTTTGATGTAAATGGTGATGTGAACTTAGCAACAGCTCTTTATTATGGACTATTCATGGATAGTAATGAGTTGTCGGAAATTCGTCATCCACTTGATCATGATATGGTTGAAGAATTGAAGATTAATAGATCGCTTATCAGTAAGTTTAAGCATTCAAACTTTACCTTGCAGGAGCTTGAGACAGCGGGTATTGCTCTTGTTAGATATAGCTATGACGAGAAAAAGAGATTATCTATTATAAAGGCAAATCCATGTGATCCTAATATCTTAGGTCTTATTGGTGACTTGGTTGTACAGGTTGATAGTATTGATATAAATATTATTTTCAATGAATGTCCAGGTGGATATAAGCTTTCTATTAGAAGCTGTGTAGCAGAGGTTGCGTCAAATGAGCTTGCAGAATTTTTAACTGAAGGTATTGGAAATGGTGGTGGACACTTAGATAAGGCCGGTGGTTTTATTAACAAAAATAAGTTTGACGAATTATACGGAGCTCAAGGTATTGAATCATATTTCTTTAGTCGTGTAGATGACTACTTTGATAGCTATGATATTTTCTATGCTGATGAGGGATTGGATGATTATAGCAAGTTTAGACCGCATATTAAACTTCCATATACATATGGTTATGTAAAAACAGCAGATATGTTTGAGCCAGGTACAGAATGTAGAGTAAGAACTTATGAAGGTGACGTATATGTTACTGCAAAGGATGATATATATCTTATGATAGAATTCCTCCAATATATTTTCATTATAGAAATAATGAATTATTTTGTCAAATATTAATGTAATATGTTGTTTTTTAGTGTTTTCATTTTATTGATTTCGACATTAAAAAAATGGTATAATATAGACATGATAAATGAAAATGATTTTAAGTTAATTGTTGCTAAAAACTTAATTAAGTTTAGAAAAGCAAATGGCTTAACGCAATTAGAGTTAGCTGAAAAACTAAATTATTCAGATAAAGCTATTAGCAAATGGGAAAGGGGAGAAAGTTTACCAGATATCTATATGTTGCAGATAATAGCAGATATGTTTGGTATAACTTTGAATGATTTAGTGAGCGAAAATACTAATGTCACTAAGCCAAAAGAAAAATTCAATAAAGGTATAGTAATGTCTTTATCTATTGGGCTTACATGGTTAGTTGCAGTAGTCTTATTTGTACTTTTAATAATTGGACAAGTTGATATGGCATGGCTTTCATTTATATACGCTATTCCAATATCACTTATTATAAGTATTGTGTTTTGTAAAATATATAATTATCGCTTCTTATTATTTGCTAGTATAAGCGGATTATACTACACAATACCATTAGCAATTTGTACAACTTTAAATTGGACAAGCAATGTAGCACTGCTATTTATTATTGCCGCTCCTTTACAAATACTTACTATAT
>JAFOCU010000216.1 GCA_017381055.1 Lachnospiraceae bacterium | reverse complement strand
GCACCTCTTCTTGCCGCATCATTTGCAATAGCATAACCCATCTTTCCAGAAGAATGATTAGAAATAAATCTTACTGGATCAATAGCTTCTACTGTTGGGCCAGCTGTAACTAACACATTTAAACCAGCCATATCCTGTTCTGGGCAAAGATGCTTCTCAATACTCTCCACAAGAACTTCCTCTGACGGAAGCTTTCCAGCGCCTACATCACCGCAAGCAAGACGACCACACTCTGGCTCAATCATCACGTATCCATAGTTTTCAAGCTTCTTAATATTATCCTGCACGATAGGATTATTGTACATATTTGTATTCATAGCTGGCGACACAAGCTTAGTACATGTACACGCCATAATAGTTGTTGTAAGCATATCGTCAGCTATACCATTTGCAATCTTACCGATAACATTTGCTGAAGCTGGCGCAATAAGAACTAAATCAGCCTGCTTAGCTATAGATACATGTTCCACATCAAACTGAAAGTTTCTATCAAAAGTATCTACCAAACACTTATGATTTGTAAGTGTTTCAAATGTTATAGGATTAATAAAATTTGTTGCATTCTTAGTCATTAATACATGAACATTAGCACCTTTCTTAACAAGAGCGCTGGCAACCCCAGCCATCTTGTATGCCGCTATAGAACCTGTCACGCCTAATACAATTGTCTTTCCCTGTAAATTCATATCTAAATTCCTCCTTGTGAGAAGTTAATAAATTTCAATTAAATTAGCTACATTTTAATACAGTTAGAAGCTAATCGCAAGGTTTTTCTTGTGAAAAGGCTCTAGCAAGCTATTTAAAACTTGCTAGAGCCTTTATTATCTCATCTTATTTAATTTACTTATTAGAAAGATACTCATCAATTGATGTAGCCGCTGTCTTACCAGCTCCCATAGCAAGGATAACTGTAGCTGCACCTGTTACGGCATCACCACCAGCGTAAACACCTTCTCTTGATGTAAGACCTGTCTCTTCATTAACAATGATTCCGCCCCACTTCTGTGTCTCAAGTCCCTTTGTTGTAGACTTGATAAGTGGATTTGGAGATGTACCGATAGACATAATTACACAGTCAACTGGAATGTCGAACTCTGAACCTTCCTTCTCAACTGGTCTTCTTCTACCTGAAGCGTCTGGCTCGCCAAGCTCCATCTCTAAGCAACGGATTCCACCAACGAACTTGTCTTCGTTTGCAAGAATCTCAACAGGGTTTGTGAGGAGCTTAAAGATAATGCCCTCTTCCTCTGCATGCTCAACTTCCTCTGCTCTCGCTGGAAGCTCGTCCTTTGAACGACGATAAACGATATATACTTCTTCTGCACCAAGTCTCTTAGCACTTCTAGCAGCATCCATAGCAACGTTACCACCACCTACTACAGCAACTCTCTTTGCCTTCATAATAGGTGTCGCAGAATCGTCCTTATAAGCCTTCATAAGGTTTACTCTTGTTAAGAACTCGTTAGCAGAGTATACACCCTTTAAGTTCTCACCAGGAATGTTCATGAATCTTGGAAGACCTGCGCCTGAACCGATAAATACAGCTTCGAAACCATACTCTTCGATAAGCTCATCAATTGAAAGAACCTTACCGATAACCATGTTTGTCTCAACCTTAACACCTAAATCCTTAAGACCGTCAATTTCCTTCTGAACGATTGCCTTTGGAAGACGGAACTCTGGAATACCATATACAAGAACACCACCAGCTAAGTGAAGTGCCTCGAAGATAGTTACATCATAACCCTTCTTAGCAAGGTCACCAGCACATGTAAGTCCTGAAGGACCTGAACCGATGATAGCTACCTTCTTGCCATTGCTCTCTGGCTTAACAGGCTTTGTTGTACAATTTTCATTATGGTAATCTGCAACAAATCTCTCAAGACGACCGATAGCTACAGGCTCACCCTTAATACCTCTTACACACTTACCTTCACACTGTGACTCCTGTGGACATACACGACCACACACAGCAGGAAGAGCACTTGAACGGCTGATAATTTCATAAGCAGCCTCAAAGTTACCAGCTGCAACTTCCTGTACAAATGCAGGAATATCAATCTGAACAGGACAGCCTGTTACACAAGGCTTATTCTTACAATTAAGACATCTAGCAGCCTCATCCATAGCCTGTTCCTTTGTATAACCTAAAGCAACTTCTTTAAAGTTTTTATTTCTAACGTTTGGATCCTGAGAAGGCATCTCATTCTTCTTTAATGACATATTCGCCATAGTCTACTCCTTTTCTCCACATCTTTTGTGGTTACCTGTTTTTATTCAAAACGATTGCTCCGCTTATTCTAAGCTCCCGCAATCGCATCATTCGTAACTTCGGAATATCTTCCTACGTTACTCATGATGTACACTCGCGAAATATAAAAATATGTTCGTGCGAGCACACATATTTTTATGCTTCGCTCGCTTTTTTGAACAAGTTGCATGCTTCATCATGTGCATGTCTTTCGAATGGCTTGTACATACTTCCTCTTTCCATAGCCTCATCGAAATCTACAAGGTGTCCGTCAAAGTCTGGTCCATCAACACAAGCAAACTTTGTCTCGCCACCAACTGTAAGACGACAGCCACCACACATACCTGTACCATCTATCATAATAGGATTCATACTAACAGTAGTCTTAATGCCGTATTCCTTTGTAACAGCACATACGAACTTCATCATAATAAGTGGACCGATAACGATTACTTCATCATACTGATTACCAGCATCGATAAGCTCCTTTAATGCATTTGTTACAAGACCCTTCTGACCATGACTTCCGTCATCAGTCATCATCATCATCTTATCACTAACTGCTGCGAAATCTTCCTCAAGGATAACAAGATCCTTATTTCTAAAACCAACAACAGAATGAACCTCTGCTCCCATCTCATGAAGCTTCTTAGCGATTGGGAATGCGATAGCACATCCAACACCACCACCTACTACAGCAACCTTCTTAAGTCCTTCTACATGTGTAGGTACTCCAAGAGGTCCTACGAAATCCTGGATATAGTCACCTTCCATTAAATGGTTTAACTTCTCAGTTGTTCCACCAACGATCTGGAAAATAATTCTAACCCAGCCTGCTTCTCTATCATAATCAGCGATTGTTAAAGGCATTCTTTCGCCTTCTTCATCAACACGCAAAATAATAAACTGACCTGGCTCAGCCTTTTTAGCTATTAATGGAGCTTCGATATCCAATAATGTAACTGTTGGATTAAGCTCTTTTCTTCTAAGAATCTTATACATATTCTCATTTCCTTTCATAACTTTATCTTCTATAGTTTCATTTAACATATTAGCTTGCTAAATTGTCTATCTTATAAATGATACAATATTCTTAATAATATGTAAAGCACAAAAATCACTACAATCTCTATATTTCTCAAACTTAATATCTATTTTTTGTCATATATATACCTTTCATTTCACAGAGGGGCTTTATATTAACTCTTTATTGTGCTATAATGTTAAAGCGTTTGTTTACTATACACCAAGCAAACAAAGCAAGGGGAACTCAAGTACATTTAATCAAGGAGGTACATTAAAAATGATTTCAAACAACACAACTTGTGGATATTCAGACATAATTAATAACATTCTAAATAGTGATGTACACAGAGCTGCTTGTATAGACAAAGCAAAGTCCTATGAAGCTACTCAAGGTGACACTTCAAATAAAACTGAGCTTATTCGATTCTCTAGACACATTTCACTAGAGACGTATTTCCAGAACAAATTAAATGAAAATCAAGAAAACGAAGATAACCAAAATATGAAATCTATTTTCGAAGAATTATCTACCATAACAAACAATGGTAATATGCAAAACGATGATAGTATTTTAGTTCTTCAGCTTAGTAGTATTATAGATAATTTACTAAAAGACCTATCATTCTCTGAGCAAAAGATATATTTATATAGATACTTCTTTCTGTATTCTATAGAGGATATTGCTAATCTTTGCGGAACTCAAACCAACAGTGTACAGAAGGCTTTAACTTCTAGTGACAACAAATTAAAAGAGCTTATCCAAAACAACAATTTATTATGTGATAATAAGTCATTATTATTAAGTATGTCAGATATTGATGATAGCTACCTTCTTAAATTAACAGACAAAACATCAGCAAATAAAAATAGCTTAAACAAGAACAACGAACAAGATTCGTC
>JAFOCU010000025.1 GCA_017381055.1 Lachnospiraceae bacterium | reverse complement strand
TTAAAGGTCAAGTTATCTACGCACAGCCAGTTTTGAATGAATATCTGCATGAATTATCCCAAATGGTATATGATGTATTTGGTAATGTAGATGGTATAGAATTTAGTCCATTTTACAAGCCTTTTTCTTGGCTCCCTCATATGTCTATAGGCAAACATCTTAATGAAAAACAGATGGAGGAAGCCTTTAAAACCCTTGTGAAGAATTTTGTGCCTATGGAGGCAGCAGTTACAAGAATAGGAGTTGCTAAGACGAATCCACATAGGGATATTAAGGTATATGAATTAAAGAGGAATGAGCAATGAGATATGTAAAGCCATATTATTATAATGAATTTAAGTGTATAGCTGACAAATGTCCAGATACATGTTGCGCAGGTTGGCAGATTGTAATAGATGATGAAACACTTGATAAGTATAGTAGTGAAAAGGATGAGTTTAGTCATAGATTAAAGAATTCTATCGATTGGGCAGAAGGTGTTTTCCATCAGAATAATGGTCGATGTGCTATGCTTAATGATAATAATCTATGTGACCTTGTTACAGCTAAGGGAGAGGGTGCATTGTGTAAGACTTGTCATATGTATCCTAGACATATTGAAGAATTTGAGGGAGTGAGAGAATACTCACTCTCTTTGTCGTGTCCTGTTGCTGCGAAGATGATTTTAGAAGATACTAATAAATTGATATTTGATGTAAAGGAAGATGATGATATAGACCCATTAGAGGCTGAGTTTGAGGATTTTGATTTCTTTATGTATACTCAGCTAGAGGAAGTTAGGGAGGTTATATTTGAGATTGTTCAAAATAGAGATTTGTCAGTAGACAATAGAATGTCAAATATAATGGATATGGCAAGAAAGCTTCAGCAAGTAGTGGATGAGCAAGAAGTTTATAAGATGGAAGATATAGCTAATGAATATCAGAATATATTAGGTGATATGTCAGATAGTAGTATGTCAGGTAAAGATAATAAAGAGGAATTTATTAAGGGTAAATTTGAAAAGGTAAAATCAGCATATGAGCTATTTAAAGAATTAGAAGTTTTAAGACAAGATTGGCCAGAAATTATTGAAGACCTAAAGAAAAACTTGTATAATGGCACTTATGAGGATTATTCTAAGATAAGAGATGAGTTTTATGATAGCTTTATAAGTGAGATATCTGCTGAAAGATGGGAAATATTTAAAGAACAGTTATTTATGTTTTTTGTTTATACATATTTCTTAGGTTCTGTATATGATGATTGTGTATATAGCAAGTTAGCGTTATCTGCATTTTCTGTTTGCTTTATAGAGGAACTTATTATCAGTGGTTGGATAAGAAATGGCAAGCAGATGACTATAGATGAGTGCATAGAGCTTAGCTATAGATATGCTAGGGAAGTAGAGCACTCAGATGATAATCTAAATATTTTAGAAGAAATGTTTATGGAGAGATTATAAAGAAAGGAGTGTACAGATGTATTGAGTTTGATACATCGTACAAAAATATTTATGGATAACAATATATCTACAAGAAATCGTATGTTAGCTCAGAAGGTTATAAAGGGACTTGAGTCACGTAATATGACTGGCTACTACGCAGAAACTAAGGAGGATGCATTAAAGCAAGCTCTTGAACTTATTCCTAAGGGATCAAGCATTGGATGGGGTGGTTCAGTATCGATTGCTGAGATTGGTTTAAAGGATGCTGTTTGTAATGGTGACTACACAGTTTATAATAGAGATACATGTGCGACTCCAGAAGAGAAGAGAGAGACAGAGCTTAAGATATTTGGAAGTGATTATTTCCTTTGCAGTAGTAATGCTATTACAGAGGATGGTATTCTTGTAAATATTGATGGAAATAGTAACCGTGTTGCAGCAATCGCTTATGGTCCATTACATGTTGTAATGATAGTAGGTATGAATAAGGTTGCAGCCGATTTTGATAACGCATTATCAAGAGCAAGAAATATAGCAGCGCCTATAAATGCTCAGAGATTCCCACTTGATACTCCATGTAAGAAGACAGGTGCTTGTGCTAATTGCAAGTCTAGGGATTCTATATGCTGTGAGTTTTTAGTTACTAGATATTCAAGACATGCAGGTAGAATACATGTAATCTTAGTGAATGAAGAGCTAGGATATTAGAATGATACGAAAAAATATTTGCGATGATATAGCAGATATGTTAAAATATGGATGGATTATCCGTACACAAAATGAGGAGGTAAACTATGGGATTTTTCAGTAATTTACTCAAGGGTGAGGCAAGAAAAGTAGTATCGAATATGGTTGGTAAGGCTGTAGACGGTTTTGTAGAGAATAAGGAAGTTAATAAGGTTGTTCCTATTAACAGAGATCTTCAGGCGAGTGGAGAGAAGGGGCTTAGAGCTAGATTTGAGCAGGTTGTAGCTGCAGATTTTTCTTCATATGAGCTTAGAAAAGATATTCCAGCATCTGAAGCAGGTGCTGTAGGATATACATATGGATTATATAAGGGTGGAATGCCATGTGCGCTTATAAATGTTATTTCAGACAGAAATCTTTATAAGAAGCCAGGGTATGTTAAGGCAAAGCAGGCTTCTGTAAACAGAGGTGTGCCACATATGAATTTCTTCTCTCATATGCCAAATGAGATGGGATACATTTCTAATCGTTTAAAGGAAAATGGATTAAGCTAATTTTATAGGCGAAAGCCAATTTTGTATAAGGAAAGAGAAAAGTGACGTTGGTTACACCTGTGATGGGCGAAGCATTCTTAGTAAAAAAACTTTACAGGTAGTGTAAGAATGTTCAGTCTCGTGCATTGTATGCAAAGCATACATGCTTTCAAAGCTGATTTCTCTTTCCTTTTTTATGTAGGTGATGAGATGTCTATCATAGAAAAGATAAATGATGTTGCTATGTGGCAGCAGTTCCTTGAGCATAAGCAGAGCAATAATAATATGTCAATTTCAGAAGAAAGAGCTATAGTGGAATTTATAGAAGCTGAGAAATATACATATTATTATGAACAGCTTGAGAATGGTGATTTTCCTAAGAGCTTTCCACATAAGCTTGTAGTCAATAAAGAGGATTCTAATAAAAAGAGAATAGTTTACTCTTATGAAGAAGAGGAAAATATTGTACTTAAATTTATAGCCTATAATTTATATGCATTTGATGATGTGTTTTCAAAGAATACATATGCCTTTAGGCGTGGATATGGTGTGAAAGATGCTATATGGCGATTAAAGGGAAGTGTAAAATTTGAAGAGTATTATTGCTATAAGGCAGATATAAGTAATTATTTTAATTCCATAGATGTGGATATGCTTCTGGATAAGCTTATATTTATTAAAGATAGAGATATTAAGCTATATGAGCTTTTTGAAAGAATACTTAAGGAAGAACGAGTGTATAGTGATGGCCAATTGATTAATGATAATCATGGAGCTATGGCAGGAATGCCATGTTCGCCTTTCTTTGCAAATGTATATTTGATGGAGTTAGATAAATATTTTGAAAAAATAGGTGTGGAGTATTTTAGATATTCAGACGATATTTTGATATTTGCAGAAGATGAAAAGAAGCTTGAGGAATATATATCTATATTTAAGGAAAAGATAAAACTTAATAAATTAAAGTTAAATGAAGATAAGATACAGCTTTCTAAGCCATATGAGCCGTTTGAGTTTTTAGGTTTTTCTTATGATAGAGGAGTGATTGATTTATCAAACAATACTAAGCGTAAGATTAAAGCTAAAATAAAGAGAAAAGCGGACGCATTAAGAAGATGGCAGAGAAGCAAGAAGTTATCGGAGGATAAGGCTGCTATTGGTTTTATCAAAGCTATGAATAAGAAGTTTTATGGAAGAGATAAAGGAGAAGATTCAGAAGGCGACTTAACTTGGAGTAGATGGTTTTTTCCTAACATTACTTCGGATAAAACTTTGAAAGAAATAGATGAGTATATGCAACAGTATATACGATATATAATTACAGGGAGACATTATAAAGGAAATTATAAGATAACATATGAGCAAATGAAAGAATGGGGCTATGTAAGTCTTGTTAATGAATATTATAAATCAAAGAAAAGAGGAGAAAAAAATGGTAAAACATATTGTAATGTGGAAATTTAAGCCGGAGGTAAAGGAAGAAGATAAGCCAGCTATTAAAGCTGCTATGAAAGAAAATTTGTGTGCGTTAGTTGGTAAGGTGCCAGGACTTCTTACATTAGAGTTTGTAGAGAATCCTTTATCTTCTAGCACACATGATATAGCTTTAGTTAGTACTTTAGAAAAGGCAGAGGATGTTGCAGTGTATGGAGCACATCCGGATCATGTATATGTAGCGGATACTTTTGTGCGTCCATATGTATGCGATAGAGCTTGTCTTGATTATTAAGATTGTTTCTAAAAAAATAAACAAAAAATATTACTTTATTCTTGCAAATTGATAAAGATATATTTATAATCAAAAAGTATTTTAAACTAGATTTTGATGCAAAAGGAGTGTTTGGAATGAGTATTAGAGTTGGTATTATTGGATATGGTAATCTTGGAAGAGGTGTTGAGTGCGCTATTAAGCAGAACAAGGATATGGAGCTTGTGGCTGTATTTACTAGAAGAGCACCTGAGACAGTTTCTATTCTTACAAAGACAGCAGCAATCTGTAAGATTGATGATGTAGCTGATTGGCAGGGTAAGATTGATGTAATGATTCTTTGTGGAGGAAGTGCAACAGATTTACCAGTACAGACTCCTGAGTTTGTAAAGATGTTCAATGTAGTGGATAGCTTCGATACTCACGCTAGAATTCCAGAGCATTTT
>JAFOCU010000215.1 GCA_017381055.1 Lachnospiraceae bacterium | reverse complement strand
TTATCATATAGGAAGGTTAGTGGAAAAGATTTGCTAAAAACAAGAAAAACATACAGTGTGAAGTTGTTTGTGGGCAAAATTGATTATAAAATGCGATATATGCCCACAAATTTAGAAAAGAGTGGGTAAAAAAGGAAGTAAAGAGTATAAAATGCCCAAAATGCAATATATGTAAGCTAAATATAAGAAATAAGGATATAAAATGGGCAAAAACCATAGGAAAACTTATTCTATGCCCAAAACAATTATAGAACATATGAAAATATAGTGGAGAGATGGATGTTGGGGATAAGAGTTTATTTGATAGATATATTAGAGGGTAATATAAAAAAAGAATTGTAGATTAAAAGAATTGTAGGTCAAAAGATACATAGTATAAAAATGAAAATTATGGTATAATATCAAGGCCGTTTATTTTGAATCCAAATGTTGAAAGGGGTGGTTTTTTGGAACAAAGTAGACTTAACGAATTATTAATTCTTGAGGATAGAATACTTGAGGATAGACGAATGCTTGTAAATATGACAAGGGAGATAAATAATCCAGAGTCAGAGTTTATAAAGCGTAAACTAGCTACACTTGAGATAGAGCTTCAGCATATGTCAGGTCAGATTGACTATATGAAGAGAAAATGCGCAAACTCACAACAGTCGTTAGTTAATCAGCCGATGAATAATCAGCCGATGAATAATCAATCGATTCCAGAAATGTCGGTACCTAGAGTGACTACACAAGCAGTGCCAACACAAACAGTACCGACACAGACAGTGCCAACTCAAGCTGCACCAACGATGGCAAAACCAGCAGTGCAAATGTCAGCAGTGCAAATATCAGCAGTGCAATCGTCGGTAGTACAAACGCCAGTAAAACAAACACCGATAAATCAAACGCAATATAATGCTGAAAGTGATTTTGAGAAAACCTTTGGTAAATCCTTTATGGGAATTGCTGCATCGGTACTTATATTTATCAGTATTATTCTTTTTGCGACTTTGTTATTGCCTATGCTTGGAGATGGCGCGAAGATGGCTATAATGTATATAGTAAGTGGTGCATTTTTAGGTATAGGAGCATATAGATTAAACAAGGATAAAGATAATAAGTTTAATATATCTCTTACAGGATGCGGACTTGGAGCATTATTTATATCATTGTTGCTCAGCAATATATATTTTAAAGTGCTAGGAGATATACCTTTATATGTTTTAATAGCATTTTGGGGCTGTTTGGTATGTATATTCGCTAAAAATAAGAATTATATATTCCAAGTTATTGGTGAAATAGGAATATTAATTGCAACTATATTTGGTTGTCTTTTATGTTTGGAAGAACGAGATACTACTAAGTTTATAGCATTACTTGTTTTCTATGGAATAACATCAGCGATATTCTACTTAGTAAATTACGAAGAAGAATATTTTGATAACCTTTGCTACCATTTCTTTGCGTTAATTGGCAGCATTGTGATAACAGCAGCATGCGAAAGATTTTCAGAAATGGAAGGGACAATAGTTCATATTATTGCTTGTGTAATACTACTTTTGAATATAGTAGGATCTATGAGCCATAAATTAGACAAAGAACAAGTTTGTTTTGGAACGTTCACTTCCGTACATATAATCTGTATGGCGTTGATAACATCTTATATTGTCCCAGATGAAGCTATTTGGGGAATAGTAGTATATGTGTCAGCTATGATAATGACCTTTGTAATAAGCTTCAAGAAGAGCGAATTACAGGGTGGTCTAAATACATTATCTACAACTTGTGTTTTGATTGCATTTGTCGGACTTATTGTGAATGGTTCCGCTTATACATATGGCTTTATTTGGCTTATGATTATACCTTTATTAGTATATGGATATGTTAGAAATCAGCTTTTCTATAAAGTCATAAGTTTGATAATGATTTATGTTTATCTATTTGTTCATGACTATGATCAAGGGGTAATACATTATATTTATATGCTTGTTGTATTAACTGTGGCATATGTATGTATGAACTACTTTAAAAAGCAGTATGAAAAAACACAAAAAGGCTTTTTATATGCAGCTGTGATATTGTTTGTTGGAATATATACATATGGCTTCTTAGCTGATATTTTTGGCTATGGTGATAATACACATGAGGTAATAATGACCGTAGTATATGTATGTTACTTCTTAGTTAATGTATTGTGTTATAAAGTTCTTTTTGCTTATAATTATGCTACAGGCGAAAAAGAAGAAAATCATATAGTATTTAGCATAGCTAATTTAGTTGCTATGGGTTGGGGCTTGGCGTTAGTAAGTAATGGCGGTTCACCAGCAATTCATTTTATTAATATATTAGTAGCCTTTGCGGCATTTATGTTAAAAACTAAGAGTGCGCTCGAACAAAAAGATGGAAAACTCTCGCTCAATTTATATGTTGGACTTAAGTTTACTATATTTTTAATTACAGTACTAAGTTCTCTTGATGCAGCTAATTATGTAATAAGTATTGGTTGCTTGTTATTGGCTATATTGCTTATATTGGTAGGCTTCAAGGGTGGATATAAGTACTTAAGAATTTATGGCTTAGGACTTACTATGCTTAGCATATTCAAGCTTTTAATGATAGACGTACAGTATGAGAATACATTAGGAAATGCGTTGAGCTTCTTTGTTTCAGGTATATTGTGCTTTGCTATAAGTATGACATATAATTATCTAGATAAGAAGATGAAAGATTAAGAAGATTGCCGTAGTGGAAAACATTTCTACTACGGCAGTTTGATAGGAGAGAAAACATGATATACACAATAACCTTTAATCCAGCCTTGGATTACATAATGACCATAGATAGCCTTGAGGTGGGCTCGGTTAATAGAAGTAAAACTGAGAAAATCCTTCCAGGTGGCAAGGGAATTAATGTGTCTATGGTTTTAACTAATCTGGGTGTAGAAAATACAGCTCTTGGTTTTGTGGCTGGTTTTACAGGAAAAAATATCGAAGATATCATAAAAGAACGTGGTTGTAAGACTGATTTTGTAATATTAGAAGATGGTCTTAGCCGTATAAATGTGAAGCTTATGAGTAAAACGGAAACAGAGATTAATGGAAATGGTCCAAGCATAAGTGAAGCTGAAGTAGCAGAATTATTCGCTAAGCTTGATAAACTGAAAGAAGATGATACCTTAGTTCTTGCAGGCAGTGTACCAAGTTCGCTACCAGATGATATATACAGTAGGATATTAGAACATTTAAAGGATAAGGGTGTACGAATTGTTGTAGATGCAACAGGAGATTTGCTAGTAAATTGCCTTAAGTATAAGCCATTTCTTATAAAGCCTAATAACTTTGAATTGGAGCAGATATTTAATACTAAACTTCATTTGAGAGAAGATATTGTTAAATGTGCTTTTAGACTAAAGGAAATGGGTGCAGTAAATGTACTTGTGTCTATGGGTAAGGATGGAGCAATTCTTGTAGATGAGCAAGATGTAGTTCATGATATGGTGGCACCAGATGGAAAGGTAGTAAATACTGTGGGGGCTGGTGATTCTATGGTAGCAGGCTTTTTGGCTGGCTTGTATGAAAAGAATGATTATGAATATGCTTTTAAGTTATCTGTGGCAACTGGAAGTGCAAGTGCGTTTTCGGAGGATTTAGCTACAAAGGAAGAGGTACATAAGGTTTATAGAGAAATACGATGAGAAAAAACTCATCGTATTTTTTGTAATGAAAAGCAAAATATGGTATAATCTACAAAGATATACAGAAGTGAAAATATATCATATAGGAGTGTTATATGAAAATATTAAATGGTGAAATTATATCTAGTGGAATAATAATGGGAGCGATATATTTTAATTCCAAAGCTACTACAGATATAGAAAAACTAATTGAAAATAGAAATAAAGAAATCAGTAGTGATGATTTACAAAGTGAATTGGACATCTACAAAGAAGCAACCATTCATGTGAAAAATCACTACTTATCATTGTGTAAAAAAACAGAGCAAAATGGAGGAGTGAATAAGGATGATGAGATAGTAGCTATCTTTGAGGGACTTAGCTTGATAGTTGTTGATGAAGAGTTAACTGAAGCTATAACCAATGATATAAAGGAAAAATTTCATACAGCAGAATATGCTGTGTATATGGTGTCTAGAAACTTTATGGCCACCTTAGAAGTACTTGAGGATGGCTACATAAGACAACGTGCAAAGGATATTGAAGAAGTAGCTAATAAGCTTATATCAGAGATTGTTGACAGGAAGAAAAACAATTATAACGATAATATTAAAGATAATTTGTCATTAAATAATAAATTGCCGCATATACTTATAGTTGATAAGGTTTTGTCTGAAATGTTAATAAGCAATGGTCGGGATGAAATGATGGGTATTGTAGCTAAGGAGTGTGGAGAAAATTCTCATGCTGCTATAATTGCAAGAACCTTGGAAATTCCTGTTTTGCTAGTTGATTCTATCTCCGATATGGAAGAAGGAGAGTATGGGATTTTGGATAGCGAAAAAGGTGAATTGATTATTAACCCAACTGACGAGATTAAAGAATCCTATATTAAACTTATTAATACTATAAAAGAAGATAGAGATGAATTAAAGAAGTATAAAGATATAAAAGTTAAATGTGTGGATGGAAGAGAAATAAACATATTTGCCAATGTATCTTGTATTAAGGATATAGAGGCGGCCATTGAAAATGGAACAGAGGGAATTGGTTTATTTAGAAGTGAGCTTTTATATATGGATAGGGAGATAGCACCTACGGAGGAGGAGCAGTTTCTAGTATATAAGGAGGCTGCTAAATTACTTGGGGATAAGCCATTGACCATAAGAACATTTGATGCTGGTATGGATAAGGAACTTAAGTTTATTAAATCGAGTGGAGAAAGAAGTTTAGCAATAGATTCCCGCGGCATTAGTTTGTTATTGCAAAATGTAGATATATTCAAAACTCAGCTTAGGGCCATTTATAGGGCAGCAGTTTATGGTAATATAAAGGTAATGTTTCCTATGATTAGCTATATAGATGAGGTGTATAGAATTAAGGAAATATTGTCGGAGATAAAAAAAGAATTAGAAACTGATAATCAACCATTTAAAGATATTGAAGTAGGTATAATGATTGAAACTCCTTCGGCAGTTACTTTCAGTGATGTGCTTACAAGTGAGGTGGATTTTGTAAGTATTGGAACTAATGATTTGATACAGTATACTTTTGCTTATGACAGAGATACACAAGGGTTCGTTAATCTCACAGATAAGGAGTATGAGGAGCTCTTTAAAATGATAGGAGTTGTAGTGAATAATGCTCATAAGAATGGCTGCAAAGTGTCTGTATGTGGTGAATTGGCTGGAGAAATAAGATTTGCAAATAAATTTATAGAAACAGGCATCGACCAGCTGTCAGTGGCATCTTCAAAAATATTAATTTTAAGAAAGCAGATTATTAGTTTGTTATAAGCTTATTTATATTGAATTAAGTTGATTTTTCTAGGCTTTTAGTCTAAAATTTCCTTAGAGTATGCAATGTGAAAGGATTAAATAAATGAGAAATATAGATTTGTCAAAATTAGAAGGCTATGACCTTTTAGACATGGAATATATTAAAGGATTAGATGCAACGGGTTGCCTTCTTATTCATAAGAAAACAAAGGCAAAGGTAGCATTATTACTTAATGATGATGATAATAAAGTATTTAATATAGCGTTTAGAACTCCTTGTTCTAATGATACAGGTGTGCCTCATATTATGGAGCACTCAGTTCTTTGTGGCTCAGATAAGTTTCCTGTTAAGGACCCATTTGTAGAACTTGTTAAAGGTTCGCTCAATACTTTTTTAAATGCCATGACTTCATCTATGAAGACTATGTATCCTGTGGCTAGCTGCAATGATACTGATTTTAAGAATCTTATGGATGTATATTTAGATGCTGTATTTCATCCAAATATTTATAAGCATAAAGAAATCTTCTTGCAGGAAGGTTGGAGCTATAAGCTTGATAATATAGATGATGAGCTTACTATAAGTGGTGTGGTTTATAATGAGATGAAGGGTGCATTCTCGTCGCCTGATAGTGTGTTATATAGATATATTAGACATACTATATTTCCAGATAATGAATATAGCTATGAGTCTGGTGGTGATCCACAGTATATTCCTGAGTTATCTTATGAGGAGTTTTTAGACTTCCATAGAAAGTATTATCATCCATCAAACAGCTATATATATTTATATGGTGATTTGGACCCAGTGGAGAGACTTGAGTTTATAGATAGAGAGTATTTATCAAAATATGATTACTTACAAGTGGATTCTGCACTTACAGAACATGTCCCATTTATGGAACCTAGAGAAGAATATAAAACATATCCTATAGGTGACAATGAAGATAGCAAGGATAAGACATATGTAGCATACACTACAACCTTTGGAAAATGTACAGACCCTAAGATATATTATGCTATGAATATTTTAGAATATGCACTTGTTAATATGCCAGGTGCTCCAGTAAAGCAGGCTTTAGTTGAGTCAGGTCTTGCTAAGGATTTAACTGGCGGATGTATGACTTCTATGGATAATATATTCACATTTGTAGCAGTTGGTGCAAATGAAGAGGATAAGGATAAAATCGTAGAGGTTATGGAGGATACCTTGAGAGGTATCGTCAGAGATGGTCTTGATAAGGATGCTCTTAGAGCAGCTCTTAATATATATGAATTTAAGTATAGAGAGGCTGATTATGGTGGACATTCAAAAGGTCTATTTTATGGACTTGATATTTTAGAGTC
>JAFOCU010000024.1 GCA_017381055.1 Lachnospiraceae bacterium | reverse complement strand
TGGGATTTGTTAGTGCGTAGGATAAATGTTGTTGCATCAAGAGTTGTGCCAGAAAGAGATGCAGTTGAGAAACCTGTATTTACCCAGATGGATTTATTTACTGATTATGCGCAGCTAGAACAAGAACGTGAGAAGGAAAAGAAGGAGCTAGAAAAAGAAAAAAAGATACAGCATGCTGTCTTGGATATTAAGAAAAAATTTGGTAAAAATGCAGTCTTAAAAGGGATGAATTTTGAAGAGGGAGCTACCACTAGAGAAAGAAATGGACAGATAGGAGGACATAAGGCGTGAGTGGATATTATAAAGATGAACATAGATATGATGATATTATCAATTTGCCTCATTATCAATCTACAAATCATGCGCATATGTCATTGGAAGATAGGGCAGCTCAGTTTGCATCATTTGCAGCGTTGACTGGACATGAGGAAGCTATTGAAGAGACGGCTAGATTGACAGAAAAGAAGATAGTCCTCGATGAAGTAGCTAAGGAAGCTATAAGCATGAAACTATTTGAAATATCTAGGAACTTAGATAAGAAATGGAATGTATCCATAACATATTTTAAGCCAGATAGATTTAAGGATGGTGGTGTCTATTTGACGGATATAGGTGTGGTAAAGAAGATAGATGAAGTAGACAAAATTGTTGTTATGGATAATGGTATGAGAATGGAGATCGAAGGAATTATAGGTGTTGAGATAGATAAAGGATAAGAAGAGTTTAAGGTAGATAAGAGATAATACGGAATTTGTAAGATAGATAGTATAAAAATCAAGAATAAAGAAAAATAAAAAACAGATATGCAAAGGACATATCTGTTTTGTGATTTATAGAATTTAAATATATTGAGTAATATTATATCCTACTCTTCATTATACATAGCTCTTGGTCCGCCAATATACTTAGCGCGTGTACGAGCTGCTAAAACTGTTGCCTCACCGATAGAATTATTCTTAAGTCTTACAGGTACGGCAACCTTCTTTAAGTGCATGCCTATAAGTGTAAATCCAATATCTAAACCAGCGTCTGCTTTGATTTCTTCTAATGCTACTGGCTCTTTAAAAGCTGCATAGGCTTGAGTTGCAAGAGACCCGCCAGCCTTAGGCTGTGGAACTACATTAACAATCTCAGCAAAAGGAACAGCAGCACGCTCTGTGATGATAGCACGATTTAAGTGTTCGCAGCACTGTATAGCTAAGTAGATGCCTTTACTTTCTGCAAAATCATGAAGGCCCTTGAAGATTTCACCAGCTGTTTCGAAGCTTGAATTTGTACCGATAGTTGAGCCTACTACTTCGCTAGTAGAGCAACCGATTACAACTATATCGCCTTTCTTTAATTTTGCTATCTCATATAATTCTGAAATGGCAGCATATGACTGCTCATAAATTGTTTTATCCATTTTAATTAACCTCGCTAATATTTGAATACCTTATCTTCAGTTGCTAATTTAACATAAATAAAAAACAAATTCAACGATAAAAGCAATAAAACATTATTGCAATAAATATGAATACCAATATACAAAAAAATAGGAAATTAGTTTGATAACCAAAATATTTTTGCTCTAAACTATAGATTTTTTGAAAAAAGTATGTATAATATTTTTTATTGCAAAATTAGTTTGATAGTCAAACTATTATAAATTCTCTTATTAAAGTTACAAATATATATAAGGGAAAATAACCGATAGAAATGCACTGCAACTTATCAGAGAAGATAAAGGGAAAGGATAAAGCAATTATATTGCTAGGTGAAGAGGATGACACATGAAAATGTAAAAACTATTGCAGACTTAGTAAATGTAGCGGGCAAGGAACACGGGGAGCGCGTATTTTTACGCTATGAAGATAATGATGTTGTGAAAGATGTAACTTATGCAAGTTTTGTAGATACTTGTAAATCAGTTGCAATGTGGGCAGAAGAGAAAAATAATATAATCGGTCATAAGGCTAGAGTAGGTGTATTTGGTGGCAGCAGTCACGAATACATATCTATTTTATTTGGAATTATGGCCAATGGAAATGTGGTAGTACCACTTGATACACAGTTGAATGTTAGTGGCTTGGCAGAAGCAATTAATAATGCGGATTTGGATTATGTATTTTATGATTGGGATAATTATGAGTTGGTTGAAGGTGCTAAGAATTTATGCGCAGAATTAAATAATGAATCAAGCTTAGAATTAGGTTCTAGTACAGATTCAATAAAGAATTCTATAGAAGCAATTTGTCTTCAAAAAAGAAAGCATGTTGAATGCATTCAAAACATATGGAAGAATTATCCTGCATCCGAGTATGAATTCAAAACAGATTTAGATGTTAATGAATGTGCTATGGTTTTATTTACATCAGGTACTACAGGCAAGGGTAAGGGTGTAATGTTATCACAGGGCAACCTTATAGATAATGTATTCTGTACAGAGGATGATGGTCATCCGGAAAATGAAATATATATGAACGTATTGCCAGTGCACCATATATTCTGTTTAAATGGCGACTTTATGATTGCATTAAGATACGGAAATGTATTGTGCTTAAATCAAAATATGGCAAAGCTTGCAGCACACATTCAGCTCTTTCAGCCGACTGTAGTGAGAATGGTGCCTATGATGGCAAAGACATTGTACAATCGTATTGCAGTTTTAAGAGAGCAGTATAAGGATAAGTCAATTGATGAGATAAAGGCCCTTGTATTAGGAAAGGGTCTTCATAAAATTGTAAGTGGTGGTGGATATTTAGCACCAGATTTAGCAAAATGTTATAACGATATAGGTATTAAAATAGCTCAAGGCTACGGTATGTCTGAGTGCGCGCCTAAGATTTCAGCGCCTGATTGGAACCGACCAGATAAGGTGGCATCAGTTGGT
>JAFOCU010000214.1 GCA_017381055.1 Lachnospiraceae bacterium | reverse complement strand
GGCGGATTTAAGAGCTAGTGATATTAGACTTCTTACAAAGCCAGGTGTGATAGGTATTTCATATAATTTAGAGGGTATTATTAATATGCCTGTAGAGATAGATATTCCAGGTAAATTTAATGTATATAATACGCTTACGGCTATAGCTGTATGTAGACATTTTACTAAGGATTTAGACCTTATGAAGAAGGTTCTTTTGGACATAAGAGTAAGAGGTAGAGTAGAGATTATAGATGTTTCACCTAAGTATACTTTGATGGTGGACTATGCTCACAATGCTATGAGTCTTGAAAGTTTACTTTTAAGTCTTAGAGAGTATAATCCTAAGAGAATAGTTACATTATTTGGTTGTGGTGGAAACAGATCTAAGGATAGACGTTTTGAAATGGGAGAAGTTTCATCGCGACTTTCTGACCTTACAATTGTTACTTCAGATAATCCGCGCTATGAAAAACCACAGGATATTATAGATGATATAATAACTGGTGTGAAGAAAGCGGATGGAGAATACATTACAATTATAGATAGAAGAGAAGCTATAAAGTACGCAATAGAAAATGGCAGGGAAGGCGATGTTATCGTTTTAGCAGGAAAAGGCCATGAAGATTACCAGGAGATAGAAGGCGTAAAATACCCAATGGATGAAAGAGTTATTGTTGAGGATATAAAAAAGGAATTGAATCTTTAGGATAAAGGAGATTAACGAAAATGTGTGGTATTAGTGGATTTATTGGTAATGTTGCAAATGATAAAGAACAGATTCTAGTTAAAATGATGGATGCTATCGCTCATAGAGGACCAGATCAAGCGGGTACATTTGTGGATGAGGAAGCAGCATTTGGATTTAGAAGATTAAGTATTATAGATTTAGACCATGGTATGCAGCCTATGTTTAATGAAAATAAGGACATAGTTATAGTTTTTAATGGTGAAATATATAATCATAAGGAGCTTAGAGAGGAGCTTATAGCAAAGGGTCATATATTTGCTAATAATGCGGACACAGAGGTGTTGGTTCACGGTTATGAGGAGTATGGAACTGAGCTTTTATATAGACTTAGAGGTATGTTTGCATTCATGATTTATGACATGAAGAAAAAGCTTTTCTTTGGAGCTAGAGATTTCTTTGGAATTAAGCCATTTTATTACACACAGACAGAAGAAGGGAATCTTGTATTCTGTTCAGAGATAAAGGGAATTCTTCAGTTTCCTGGAATTGAAAGAAAGGTTAATGAAGAGGCTTTAGAGCAGTATTTGAGCTTCCAGTATTCAGTACTTCCAGAGACTTTTTTTAAGGGGATATATAAGCTTCCTGCAGGTCATTTTATGATCTATAAGGATGGAGAACTTAATGTAGAGAGATATTTTGATCCGATGATGGAGCCTGTGCGAGAGTCGAAGATTTCATTGGAGGATACAGTATTTGATATAGAGACATTGGTTAAAAATTCTGTGGATGCACATATGATAGCGGATGTAGAGGTTGGTTCGCTGCTTTCTAGTGGAGTGGATTCTAGCTATGTAGTTTCACAGTTTCCAGGGAAAAAGACATTTACAGTTGGTTTCTTAGATAAAAATAGCAAGTATAATGAGGTTCCTTATGCAGAGAGTCTTGTTAAGGAGCTTGATAAGGAAAATTATAGCAAGAATATTAATAGTGACGAATATTTTGATTCTATTTCAAAGGTTATGTATTATATGGACGAGCCATTGGCAGATCCTTCTTGTATAGCACTTTACTTTGTGGATCAGTTGGCGTCAGAGCATCTTAAGGTTGTTTTATCT
>JAFOCU010000213.1 GCA_017381055.1 Lachnospiraceae bacterium | reverse complement strand
TTATTTGGAGATTCAGCCTCTTGGAAACAATATGTTTATGGTTGATAAGGGTGAGGCAACAGTTGAGGACTTAATAGATGTTAATAAGCAGATAGTTAAGCTTGGAGAAATGTTTAATAAGCCAGTTGTTGCTACTTGTGACGTTCATTTCTTAAATCCAGAGGATGAAGTATACAGAAGAATTATTATGTATAATAAGGGCTTTTCTGATGCGGACAAGCAAGCTCCATTGTATTTAAGAACAACAGATGAGATGCTTGAGGAATTTAAGTATCTAGGTGCTGATAAGGCTTGGGAGGTAGTTATTACCAATCCTAATAAGATTGCTGATATGTGTGAAAAGATATCTCCGGTTCATCCAGATAAGGCAGCACCAGTTATTCCAAATTCGGATCAGATGCTTAGAGATATTTGTTATAATAAAGCTCATGAAATGTATGGTGATAATTTGCCAGAGGTAGTAGTGGAACGACTTGAAAGAGAGCTTAATTCTATTATTTCTAACGGATTTGCCGTTATGTATATTATCGCGCAAAAGCTAGTGTGGAAATCAGTTGAGGATGGATATCTGGTAGGTTCCAGAGGCTCCGTTGGTTCATCATTTGTAGCTACTATGTCAGGAATTACAGAGGTTAATCCGTTAAAACCTCATTATTACTGTAAGAAATGTCATTACAGTGAATTTGATTCAGAGCGAGTTAATGCTTATGTAGGTGGTGCAGGTTGTGATATGCCAGATGCAAACTGTCCAGAATGTGGAGAACCATTAGTTAAGGCAGGATTTGATATACCATTCGAAACATTCCTTGGATTTAAGGGAAATAAGGAGCCTGATATCGACCTTAACTTCTCAGGCGAATATCAGAGTAAGGCTCATGCTTATACTGAGGTAATATTTGGAAAGGGTCAGACATTTAGAGCGGGAACTATAGGTACATTGGCGGAAAAGACAGCCTTTGGATATGTAAAGCATTATTTTAATGAGAAGGGTATACCTAAGCGTGCCTGCGAAATCGAAAGAATTGCTAAAGGATGTGTAGATGTACGAAGAACTACTGGGCAGCATCCAGGTGGAATTATAGTTCTTCCATATGGAGATGAGATATATAAGTTCACTCCAGTTCAGCATCCAGCCAATGATATGACAACGAAAACTATTACAACACATTTCGATTATCATTCAATTGATCATAACTTACTTAAGCTTGATATACTTGGACACGATGATCCGACCATGATTCGTATGCTCGAGGATTTGACAGGAATTGATGCGACTACAATTCCATTAGATAACCAGGAGGTTATGTCATTATTTAAGAGTCCTGCGGCTCTTGGTCTTACACCGGCAGATTTAGATGGATGTAGATTAGGATCTCTTGGTATTCCAGAGTTTGGAACAGATTTTGTTATCCAGATGCTTGTGGATACACAGCCTAATACATTCTCAGACTTAGTTAGAATATCAGGACTATCACATGGTACAGACGTGTGGCTTGGTAATGCACAGGCTCTTATTGAGCAGGGGCATGCAACTATTTCTACAGCTATTTGTACTCGAGATGATATTATGACTTATCTTATTAATAAAGGAATGGATAAGGAATTATCATTTACTATAATGGAGTCTGTTAGAAAGGGTAAGGGACTTAAGGATGATTGGGAGCCACTTATGCTTGAAGCTGGCGTTCCTGAATGGTATATTTGGTCTTGTAAGAAGATTAAGTACATGTTCCCTAAGGCTCATGCGGCAGCATACGTTATGATGGCCTTTAGAATTGCATACTTTAAAGTGTTCTATCCATTAGCTTACTACGCGGCATATTTTAGTATCAGAGCTAAGGCGTTTAGCTATGAGATAATGTGTCAGGGCAAGGATAAACTTATGTATTTTATGAATGAATACAAGAAAAAGGCGGAGGCTGGTACTATTAGTAATAAAGAGTCTGATGCTCTAAGTGATA
>JAFOCU010000212.1 GCA_017381055.1 Lachnospiraceae bacterium | reverse complement strand
ATCTGTAACGCCTTCTGGGATGTTTGTAACTTTTTCAAGTGAGATACATTCCTGAAATGTTCTATGCATATTTAATACTCCCGAAGGAAGATATGGCGTCTCTTTCAAAGCCGCGCATCCTTCAAACAAATATGATACATCTGCAACATCCACTCCTGCTATGCTTTCTAATATTGCTCCAAATGAAGTTCTGCTCTGATAATCTTCTATATTATATAATTCTACCTTCCAACCACTATTAAAATAATTATAAGTATATTTATAATCTCCATAATAAAAGCAATCATCCTGCTCTGCCATTTCAGGCATCCTTTGGCCTTCTGCTAATTCTTCTCCAGTGGCTGCCACTATATACTTACCGCCTTCTGGAATTATATCTCCTAAAGTATTTTCCATTACTGTAGAAGTCGTTTGATTCTCACCGGTCTCTTCTTTATCTTGACTAGCTGTAATATTTCCCTTATTGTTCGCTTCTTTTCCTGCCCATATAGCACCGCCAACAATTCCACCAGTTATCAACACTCCGGCTGTAATAATCGCCACTAATTTCCCCGATATGCCTGCCGCTGTAGCCGCTGAACTGGCGACTCCCACTGTAGCACCTGTAACTCCACTTGCAACTCCACTTGTAACTCCACTTGTAACTCCACCTGTTCCTGCACCTACAGTTGCTCCAGATACAACTCCACCACTAGCCATATTTCCAGCCAAGGCTGAACCAACACCTGCCGTTGCTGCCGCTGGAACTGCTGCCTGCGCCATATTCTTGTATAAAAGAAGTAATATTGGTAAAGCACCAAAGCTGTATAACTTTGTCCCCTGAGTTTTTTCTATATGTAATACAGAATCCTTTATAGACTTTCTCGCATAATTCAATCGACTCTTAATTGTACCTTCTGAGCACTCCATAAGCGCCGCTATTTCTTTTACAGACATTTCTTCAAAATAAAAACACTGCACTGCAAGCTTTTGTTCTACAGATAATGAATCTATAACTTCACCTATCATTCGCTGATGTTCCTTATTATCAAGCACTGATTCTGGTATAAACATCTCATTATCTTCAGCCACTGTATCAAATATAAACTCCTCATTACCTTCGCCGTCTTCACTGGCAGTAGTAAGGACTTCCTTACGATACTTATGTATATATCTAATACAAAGATTTGTAGCTATTCGACCTGCCCACACATAAAAAGCTTCTGGACTTTGAAGACTTCCAATATTGTTATATATCTTTAAAAAAGTCTCCTGAAGCATATCCTCTGTAGTATGATAATCGCCAACAATATCATAAATTATCTTATAGAAATACTTACAAGACAAATTATATATTTCTGTATAACTCTCTACATTGCCTGCTTGTAAATTCTTAATATGATAATAAAGCTGCTCATCCTGCTTTGCATATTTTTCCTTATTCATCTGTGTTCCTCCATTTATTGTCATTTTCATTTGTTTTAGTTGTATCCATATTTATTTCTTCTGATAATGCTCTGTAAATAAACCACAATAAATTTCTATGTAAAATCCTGGTATTGTCGTCTAACTTAATATTTTTATCCTTTTCTTTTTCCACACACATCCCTACCTTCGCAAATAATAATGTAATGAATCAAAGATAGCCTTGTATGACTATGAAAATAATAATGATATCCAGAATTCAACTCTTAAAGAAATAAGATTATTAATAGAATAAATAATTAAAACACCATACAACTTTCTAGTTATTTTACCATTTTTCTTTGATTCTTTCAATGTTTATATAGTATATGGATACTTGAAATATTAATTTGGTTTTACTAAAAACAGAGTTTCGAAAATTTTCCGAAACTCTGTACACTTATGATTCATTATTAGATTTACTATATACTATAATTCACTTCAAATATCTTACCAGAATATGGAGCTACATCTATATTTACCTTTCCATCTACCATATATAACTTCTTAAGTACATTTGCACCATCTCCGCCATATTTTGTTTCATTGCTATCTATGCACAAAGAAAGACATGTACACTTATCTACCTTCAACTCATAGTTAGTAGCTTTATCAGAGAAATTAAATAATGCTACAATTCTCTTATTACCTGTTCTACGTTCTAATGCATATATACATTTTTCTTCCTGGTGACAATCAATCCACTTAAAACCTTCTGTATTATGATCATCTGCCCATAATGCTGTCTTCTTAAGATAAAGAGTATTTAAATCCTTCATAAATATTTCAAACTTCTTATGTAATGGAAACTCTGTTATATTCCAGTCCTGTTCTCTTCTTTCATCCCATTCGCGAAGCTGACCTATTTCATTTCCCATAAAGTTAAGCATCTTGCCAGGATGAGTATACATATACATATACATTGCTCTAGCCTGTGGGAATTTATTATCTAAATCACCATACATTTTCTGTAGGATAGTAGCCTTTCCATGAACCACCTCATCATGAGAAAGTGGCATAATGAAATTCTCATTATAATTATACATCATAGAAAAAGTAAGCTTGTGATATGCTCCCTTTCTATCTTCAGGAGATAATTTGAAATACTCTAATGTATCATTCATCCAGCCCATATCCCACTTGTAATCAAAGCCTAAGCCACCCTCTTCTACAGACTTAGT
>JAFOCU010000023.1 GCA_017381055.1 Lachnospiraceae bacterium | reverse complement strand
TCCCGCTGTTTCTGTTCTAAGTATTCTCTTTCCTAAGGAAATTGGGTGTATTCCATTATCTAGAGCATACTGCACCTCTGATTCTTCAAAACCACCCTCTGGACCTATAAATATTCCTATCTTTATTCCCTTTTGAACCTTGCTTAAAACCTCTTTTGTTTCCTTCATATCCTTGAAGTTCTCATAAGGAATTATACCAAGTTCAAAGTCTTTAGCTCGATTAATAGCTTCCTTAAAGCTCATAACCGAAGAAATCTCTGGAATTATAGTTCTTCTAGACTGCTTTGCAGCGCTCTCTGAAATAGCCTGCCATCTTTTTATCTTAGAAGCTTCCTTTTTATCATCAAGCTTTACTACACATCTTTTTGTGGCTACAGGGATAATTTCCTTAACCCCTAGTTCCACTGCCTTTTGAATAATAAGTTCCATTTTATCAGACTTAGGTAGTCCTTGAAAAAGATAAAGCTCCGTAGGTAGCTCTGTTCCCTCAAATTCCTCATCTAAAATAAGTGCCTTTATTTCATCATCACTTATAGCTTCTATCTTGCAATAATAATCCTTGTCCTGACCATTGCTAATAAGAAGCTCCTCGTCGACCTTCATTCGAAGTACATTTTTAATATGATTAACATCCCCACCTGTAATAGTGACATATTTGTCATCAATCTGATTAGGACTTACAAAAAAATGATGCATATATTACCCTTCCTGTGATAAACAATTCTTAGCTAATATTAGATTCGTCTAGCTGTTATAGACGACCAATCCTTCTGTCTTGTAATCTCAACTATTTCAAATTCACCTGTTGCCTCAATAGCAGCTCTTACCTCTGCTTCCTTTGTGTCTATAATACCCGATGTAATATAGAGGCCGCCCTTCTTTAAATGAGCTGGTACAATAGGTGTAAGTGGCAAAAGTACATCCGCCAAAATATTTGCAGCCACTATATCATAGCACTCGTAACCAATCTCGTCCTCAATGGACTTATCCTCTAAAATATTACCTGTAATAACCTTACATTTATCAAGTGGAATATTGTTAGTCTCAAGATTTTCTCTTGTAGCAACTGTTGCATTTACATCAATATCAATACCAACTGCACTCATAGCGCCCATCTTAAGAGCTATGATAGATAAAATACCACTTCCACAGCCCACATCAAGAATCTTTGTATCTGGCTGGACATACTTATTTAACTGCTTCATACAAAGCTGTGTAGTCTCATGAAGACCTGTTCCAAAAGCAATACCAGGATCAATCTCAATAAGCATCTTACCTTCGTACTCTGGCTTTGTCTCCTCCCATGTAGGCTTAATAACGATTCCATCAACCTCAAAGGATTTAAAGAACTGCTTCCAATTATTAATCCAATCCTTATCCTCAGTCTCAGACTTAACAATTGTACCTTCACCAACATTTGTAAATATTCTAAGTTCCTCTAAACCTTCCTTAATAGCAGGCATAAACTCTGACTCATTAGAATCATCTTCCACATAAAAGCTTACAAAACACACGCCTTCATCTATTGGAAGAACTGGTAAGAAATCAATAAACATTCTCTTCTTATCATCCTCTGAGATTCCTACATTATCTTCAATCTCAACTCCATCTATACCGTTTTCAACAAGCATTGCAATAACAAGCTCTGCTGCCTCTGTAGTTGTTTTAATTCTATATCTTGTCCATTTCATATTATTTACCTCACATCTATTTCTTCTATTAAAGGCTACTAATTACAAAAATTTTATATCATATTATAGTAAAAAGAGCAAGTATACGTTAATTATACTTGCATTTTACATAAATAACACTTAAAATTATATCTGTATTTTATACAAAGGAGGTTTATTTATGTTTTGTTCAAAATGTGGAACACAATTACCTGATGGCGCAATGTTTTGTACATCATGCGGAAACCAGTTAAATAGCCAGCCTGCAGCTCCTATGAT
>JAFOCU010000211.1 GCA_017381055.1 Lachnospiraceae bacterium | reverse complement strand
GTTAGGTTTAGTAGATCAATCAGAGTTTTTAATTCAGATGGCGGAAATTGGTGTAATACTTTTAATGTTTTCGGCAGGTCTTGAGACAAATTTAAGAGATTTAATGAAGACTGGTTTGAAGGCATTGGCTATAGCATGTGCAGGTGTGCTTGTGCCGTTAGTAGGTGGAACACTTTTGTATATGGGAATGTATGGTACATCTCCATTAGGTTCGACAGGATTTTATAAGGCAGTATTTATTGGCGTAATTATGACTGCTACATCAGTAAGTATCACAGTGCAGACACTTAAAGATATGGGTAAACTTAAAGGTGAATTAGGTACAACTATTCTTAGTGCAGCCATTATAGATGATGTAATAGGTATTGTCGTTCTTACATTTGTAATAGGAATGACTGGTTCGTCAACAAATCCTACACAGGTTATTATTAACACAGCATTATTCTTTATACTTGCAGTAGGAGTAGGAGTTATTATATATGTAATATTTAAAAAGTATGATACAAGTCATCCACATACAAGAAGAATTCCTATATTAGGTCTTGCTCTTTGTTTCGCAATGGCATATGTAGCAGAAGAATATTTTGGAATTGCAGACATTACTGGTGCATATGTTGCGGGTATAATTCTTTGTAGTTTAAAGGATTCGGATTATATAGCAGAGAAGATGGATATTAATTCATATATGTTATTTGGTCCAGTATTCTTTGCGAGTATTGGTCTTAAGACAGACATATCAGGTTTCTCAAAAAGCTTAATTGTATTCTGTATAGGTTTTGTGCTTGTTGCATTAATTACTAAGATTGTTGGATGCGGATTGATGTCTAGAATATTAGGCTTTAAAGGAACTAGTGCTATTATAGTTGGCGTAGGAATGATGACAAGAGGTGAGGTGGCACTTATTGTTGCTCAGAAGGGACTTAGTGCTAAGCTTATATCGTCAGAGTATTTTACAGCAGTTATTTTACTTATAGTGATTTCTTCTGTGATAACACCTATATTGCTTAAACTTTTATATGCAAGAATGGATAGGAAGCTAGAAAGTAAATAGAAAACAAACATAAAATAAAAATAATAAATATTGAAAAAAACCTTCATATGTTAGATAATAGTTTTAATTGTTATTGTGACATGTGGAGGTTTTTTATGTTGAAAAATTATGTTTTCGATTTATATGGAACATTAGTTGATATAAGAACAAATGAAGGCAAGCCATATTTGTGGAAGAAGATGGCCGAATTTTATGGATTGTATGGCGCTCACTATACACCAAAAGAAATGGCTAAAACATACGATAAATATGTTAGGGAAGAAATGCAGGCCGTATATGAAGCTATGAGTAATGAAAAAGGCATCTGTTATTTAGATGATGTAGATATTCAGATAGAAAAGGTTTTCTTGCGTCTTTTTACAGAAAAGGGTGTAGAGGCGGATATGGCAATGGCAACACATGTTGGACAGATGTTTAGAGTTATTTCTATGAAGTTTGAACATCTATATGACGGTGTGATTGAATTATTAGAAACACTTAAGAAAAAGGGCAAAAAAATTTATTTATTATCAAATGCTCAGTACATATTTACATGGTATGAATTAAATGCATTAGGACTTATACCATATTTTGATGGAATTGTTATTTCTTCTACAGAGAAATGTAAAAAGCCTTCAGCAGAATTCTATAATATTCTTCTAGATAGATATAAACTTAAGAAGGAAGAAACAGTTATGATTGGCAATGATCAGTATGCAGATATTCAAGGAGCAAAGAAGGCTGGCCTTACAGCATATTATGTACATACTGAGATATCGCCAGAGTATATTGAAAGTGAATGTCCAGCTGACTATAAGATGCTTGATGGAAAAATCAAAGATATGATAAAGTTGATTTAATTGAATTTGGCATAATAATTGGTTGACAAAAGTTAATCATTTATTTAATATTATTAAATGAAATTAAATATTTAAATGTAGTGATGAAGAGGAGTAGAAATTTAGTCCTTAAAGAGAGAGAGGTCCATCGGCTGAAAGACCACTTAAGAAAACGGATTTTGAAGGTAGCTTCTGAACAGC
>JAFOCU010000210.1 GCA_017381055.1 Lachnospiraceae bacterium | reverse complement strand
TTGCTAATAAGTTTATGGCTAAATATCAACGCCCTTGTTGTATATTAACAAAAGTAACAGAAAAAGAATTTAAGAATGGAGAATATATCAGAACTAAAATCTCCTATCAAGGTTCTGCTAGAGGCTATGATAAAGGCGGTGTCGCGAATTTTAAAGAGATATGTGCGGCTGCGCCCGGTGTGATATTCGCAGAGGGGCATCAAAGCGCATTTGGTCTGGGTATTGAATGGGGATATGAGGAAGTAGAACATGGCGCTGAAGTTAATGGAGATTTAATGATTCAATTTATTGATTATACAGATGAAGCATTAAAAGATATGAATTCTGAACCTATGTATTATGTAGACTATATTTTTGATGAAAAAGATGTAGATGCTAATGCTATCATAGAAATCGCGGAAATGGGTGATATATGGTCTAGTTCAGTGGACGAACCTTTAATCGCAGTTAAAGGTATTAAAATTTCTAAAGGGATGTTAAACTTCTATAAAGAAACTACAATTAAAATTAGTTTAACTAATGATATAGCTTTAATGATTTTTAATACAAATAGAGAAGAATATGAAAAACTATATTCTGAAGATGGTTTTGTTGAAATTAATGCAGTTTGTAAATGCAATAAAAATGAATGGAATGGTAGGGTTTCTGCTCAATTATTTATTGAAGATTATGAAATAGTTGATTCATGTGTATATATTTTTTGATATTTTTTAAAAATTATGTTATAATTATTTTATAATAAAGGAGAATATACTATGGAATTAACTATTAAGCAAAATGCAGGATTAAAAGAGATTTTAACCAGACATAAAAATGGCGAGAAATACACGACTATAGCCGGCTTTGCTGGAACAGGGAAGTCGACTCTAGTTAAATTTGCGATTGCGGCTTTGGATGTTGAGGATACAAAGGTAGCTTATGCTACTTACACCGGTAAAGCCGCAGAAGTATTGCGTAAGAAAGGAAATGCAGGTGCTTGTACTTTACATCGACTTTTGTATGATCATATTCCTATGCCTGGTGGTGGATTCCTCAGAAAACCTAAGGGAGAATTAGACGTAACTATTGTTGTTGTAGATGAGGTTTCTATGGTGCCTAAATCTATGATTGAATTATTATTACGTCATAAAATATATGTTATTTTCTTAGGTGACCCTTTTCAGTTACCTCAAATTGATAAAGGACAAGAAAATGATTTACTTGATCATCCTCATGTTTTTTTAGATGAAATTATGCGTCAAGCAGCTGAGTCTGAAATTATTCAGCTTACTATGAAAATTCGAGAAGGCAAGAAGATTGACTTTATGAAGGGAAATGAAGTTATTGTAATGCCTCAAAAAGAATTAACTACTGGATGTCTTACTTGGGCGGACCAGATATTAGTTGCAACAAATGCAACTCGTCAAACTATCAATAACCAAGTTAGACAAATTCTAGGATATGAAGGATTGCCTCAAGATGGAGAGCGAATGATTTGTCTTAAAAATTATTGGGATGATTTTAATGATGCAGGAGATTCTCTTGT
>JAFOCU010000209.1 GCA_017381055.1 Lachnospiraceae bacterium | reverse complement strand
TAATTCATGAGAATGTTTTACACCATGTGCTTCATATTTATACTCTAATCTACTCTGCACATTTACATAAAGAAGTTTATACTTATTTAAAAGGCCAATTGCTTTGTTTAATTTTCGCTCTGTAAGTCTTAAAAAGCTTACGGTTTCTTGATGATTAGCTACTATTATAGTTCCGCCAACCAACGTAAGAATAACCACCATATATATCCACATTATATAGTCAGTCCTTGAATTAAACTGCGCCCATACTAACATTGCCAATATAGCGCTTGCTGCTATAGCCCCTATTTTAGTTAATGACTTAATAGTATTTAGTTTAGCTAAAGCTTCCTTTTTTTCTTGTTTAAGACCTATCTTTTCTCCCTCTATATGATGTAAATCAGTTTTTAATCTCTGACTTTCCTGTTCATCATCATACATTTCCTTCAATATATCCTTTATTTCATCTTCATGACGCTGCATGTAGATATATTTACTTTCTGGAATCTTTGTAGAATGCTGCTTTAAGCTTTTTTTATCTTCTCTTAAAGTGATTATTCTTCTTGCATAATATTCTACATTTCCTTTTATAGGTTCATCCATATTTTCTATTGCTATAATATCATTGATATACCCATTAACTGCATCTAATTCTTTCTTAGCGCTTTCTATTCGTTGCTCGCATATAACCATCTGCTCACATATATGCTCAACACTGGTCTTTTTCTCATCAAATGTATTATTTACTCTATCTTCTATAATTGCCTGCTCTATCAACTCCTTGTCAAGAGGCTCATACATCTTTTGCAAATCATTTTCACTATCTGTCTTAATCTTTTCATATAGATTCTCGCCATCGAAAATAATCTCTTCCGTTACTGTTTTACTTTTTAACCACTTAAAAAATCCCATACTGCCTCCTTTCCTACATTACATATTCTCTAAACGATACTCTTCCTTCCATAGATTAAATATCTTTTGAACATCTTTTTTATATTCAATGAATTCTTTAGATCCATCATATATTAATCTCTCCTTAACCTCTGTAAACTCTTTGGTTTTAACTAATTCTTTTTTATTACTTTCAATGGCTGCCATATACTGTGAAAGCATAGCTTCTGTTATCTGATATTGAGCTACTATATCATCTAAAAGATTATCGTTGGTCGAAAAGATAGCAGCACAAACCATATTATCAAAATAATCCTCTTGTCTATCTATATCGCATGCGGTTTTAAAGCATCTACAAGCATCCTCAAACAAAAACTGCTTCGTATATGTAATGCCAATATTATTCCAAATAGTAGCTATAAAGTCAGAAGAATAAACCTCATCCTTTACCGCAAGTATCTCTTTATAAGCATTTGCCGCACTTAGATACTTTTTTCTTTCAAGAAGCATATCTGCTCTAGCCTTCATTCTTTCGCTCTTTGATTTGCTTCCCAATGCAACTAATGTCTTTTCAATGCTTTCTCTTTCTTCAACTGTATAATATTCATTAGAAGAAAGCACATCCATAACCATCTGTAATAATTCACCATTATGGTCAATGCTATATTTTAACTTCTGCGCAAGTGACGGAAGTTCTAGCTCATTCTTAATATACTCAGCCAATTCATTGCAGAAAAACTCCTTAGTTATCATATATGTATTATTGTATAGATAATAACAAAGCTCTTCCACTGTATAAATATTTATACCTGACTCTTTTATTAAATATGGATTTGTTGAACGCTTTCCACAAAGAATTAATCCGCTCATATCTTTCTCCTCTATTCACCTTGAATTTCATCAATTACAAATGTTTCCTTAACAACTATACCAGTCGCCTTATAAAATTCTCCAAAACCTAAATCATTGACTGCTATTTCACACTTATTCTCATTTATATAGGCAAGAGATATTCCAATACGTGTAGTTTTATTTGGTCTATCTGGCAATGAAGATAAATCAATTCTAACATTCTTAGTACATCCATCATATGGCGATGACAATACTAACTGAATGCTCTTTGTCTCATCTAGTATTCCTTCCGCCTTAGCACCAGCTTCGTACCAATTAGTTCCTGCCTTAGATAGCACAACAGCTGTATTTCGACCATTATGCTTTATCATTAATCCAATAGTAACTTTTGTTCTACCCTCACACTGGAATATATAATCATCTGCTGTCTTAGTAAGGTTCTTTTCCATTGCTGCAATACAAGCACCCTTAACATAGAGATTGTGTCCCTTAAATACTCTTCTTTTTGAACAGAGCTCTACTAATGAATTTTCTGCAAAATCCGAATAGAAACCTTCACCTGTCAAGAATACCGACGAAATAATCTGCTTATAAAATTCTCTATTTATTATAGAAAGAAATTTTTCATCTGCACTTCTTTTATCTCTCTCACTATCAAGATAAGACATATCTATCTCATCTGAATAATCCATCTCCTTAACTGTTACTATGTTAGGTATTTTATTTCTGGCTATACTAAGCTTCTTATATGAGAAATGCTCATTATTAAAATCAAAAAGAGTTACATCATTTACCCATATATCCTTCTTTTGACCTAATGTATAATATATAAAACTCTCTGTATGGCTGATTGCGCTTATTCTGTTTTCTTCAAATCCAAGTATTTCTAAAGCCTTATAAACTGCCTTCATAAATGTCTTATCTGCTTTTCTAGCAGTAAC
>JAFOCU010000208.1 GCA_017381055.1 Lachnospiraceae bacterium | reverse complement strand
TCACCAACCTTAACAACCCCTTGTGAGTAATCAAATAAGTAATAAGCAAAGCATTCATCATCAATGCCTTTAATCCAAATTTCATAGGCTCCTGTATCTTGCAAATCAATAGCAAGAATGGCACCCCTATTACTGATTACTTCAGAAAGGTCTTTCTTTAATTCTTCTAATCCCCATTCAAACCCTGTTAAATCAAAAAGAGTATAATCTCTTCTATCGTGACAAAGAAGCATCGCATAATTATATTCTTTAATTGCTTCTGCAACTTCATTAATCTTCTTTGCATATTGAATTGGGTCTAATTGAGGTTCTTTTTTCATCATCTCTTTATTCATTTCATAAAGAGTTCCTAATTCTATTTCAGCCATTTAGTCACCATCCATCCTTTTTTCTCTTTTTATTATAACAAAAATTTTATTTGTTTTCAAGTACTAAAACTACTTTAGAAGACTCTAATGTAGTCTTCATATCTATTAATCGTTGATTGCGGCTGCCCCTTAGTTTAAGTGTCAAATCTCGTTCTGATTCAACATAAGGGCCATCTATAAGATAGTCTAATTGATTCAGAATATCATTTATTGTATTATCTTTCAAAGATTTTAGAAATTCATATGTATAGCCAGTCCATAAATATATTTTTATATCTGGATAAGCAATTCTTACGCTTTTTAAAATTTCTAAAACCATATCTTTATTCTGCTCGCACAAAGGCTCTCCGCCTAAGATAGAGAAATTTCTTTTTATACCATTAGCAGAAATGGCTTTAATAATTTTACCTTTAAGTTCTGGTTCGTCATACCCACCTTCAAAATCCCAAAGTCGTTCATTATGACACCCTTTGCATCGGAGTGGACAACCTTGCATCCACACCGACACTGAAATACCTTCTCCATCTATACAATCATTTAATTTAAGCTCAGCTATTTTCATATTTATCTCCTAATCTACATGAATAACTCTTTCTGTAATCTCTTCAGTTTTACCTTCATTCCATTGAAAGCTTCCCACATATCCGCAAGTTCTTCTAGTTGGAATAACTTTTTTCTGGTCTACACATCCACATTGAGGACAGTACCATCTTGCGTTCTCCTTGTCATAAAGAACTTCACCATGGAAACCGCACTCACAACAGAAGTCTGCTCTTGTATTTAATTCACAGTATTGTATATTATTATACATATATTGAACTAATTGGTCTACAGCTTCAAGATTATTTTCAAGATTAGGAATTTCAATATAAGAAATACAACCACCACTTGAGTATGGTTGAAAATCTGCTTCAAAATCAATTTTATCAAAAGCACTGATTTGTTCTGTTGGACATACATGATAACTATTAGTGTACCATTTTTTATCTGTAACTCCCGGTATAATGCCATATGTTGCTCTATCTATTTTTGCAAAACGATAACATAAACTTTCTGCCAATAATACCCTCGGTTTCCCGATATTTATTAGGGGTTTAGACTATATTTTCATCTTATTTTCTTTTACCAAAAATAAGATGCTCTATCTTTCCACTTATATAAGTGTACTCTACTCACTTCTTCATTAAGATTTTTCTTCTTAATTATGTTTTCGATAGTCGTTAGAGAACAAAACCTTTTTCATTAAACTCAGATTGATATCTAAAATAATATCCACATCGTGGTTTAGTTTTAATTTCATGATTACATTGTCTTAATACTGTGCTTTTACTAACTCCTAAATCTCTATGTGCTTCAGAAACAGAACCATAATCTTTAATTAAATTTTGATTTAAGTCAAAACAATATACTGCAATTGATTGACTATCATCATAACCTTTATCATTAATTAACATAAATCTGTCATGAGCATCTTTAGTATTTTTACTTGGAGTTCCCCATTCAAGATTATCCATATGTTTGTTTTCTTTATTATCATCTTTATGACATACATAAGGATAATTATTTGGATTTGGTATATAAGCTTGAGCTACTAAAATATGAACCCTTCTTTGATGATTTTTTCCATCTGTTTCACTGATGCCACAATACCAATATCCATGATTTAAGTGCTGTTTTTTATGAAAAAATTTATTATTGCCATAGTCTTTATAAATTTCTCCACTAGGTGTTATATAATCAGTATTACTATTTTTAATAAGTCTTAATTCTTCATTAATATTTTCTTTATCAATTAATTGATTAGTTAATAATCTTTTTGCCATAATTAATTCCTCCTTTGATATTATATCAAATTTACGGAACACAGATTAATAACTTTGTACCATAAAATTTTTTAGTTTTATCCTACGGGATTAGCTTGCTATATTTATAGTTTAGCCTCTCTTACCAACTTATTACGTTTGCCCGTTTAATAGAGTTTATTCTTCATAGATGTCACCATCTAAGCCACCCAAGAATGTTTAGGTGTTCCATATAATCCAAATCCCAAGTTTTTCTGCTGGTTCCAGTCATTACATTTCTCTTTCATATATTTAATAACAGATAAAGCAAATTCTTTACCTTCTGGTGTTGTATGAGAGCACCCCATAATAATCTGAGTTAATTCATATAAACCAATATATCCAAGAGAAATTGTAGAATATCCACCCTCTAATAAGCTATCTATTGTATCATTAGCACCTAATCTAGCAAGTCCGCCATGTTGCCAGTGAATTGGAGAAATAGATGCGGGAGTCCCTTTAAGTAATTCATATTTACATAAAAGGGCTTCATGACACACTTCTAATCTTTGGTCTAAAGTCTCCCAAAATAATTCAGGGTCACCGCCGCAAGCTAAACCAACTTGAGGGAGGTTAATTGAAACTACCCCTTTATTAAATCTTCCTTCATATTGCCACTCTCCTGTTTCAGGATTCTTCCAATCTGTGAGGAATGACCTGCAGCCCATTGGAGAAAATACCTGGCCATTATGTTGTTCTCTCATTACTTTTGCAGAAATATAATCTGGATACATTCTACGAGAACTTGATTTAATAGCCATATCATATATATATCTAAATCTTGAATCTGGATGAATATTATTTTCATCAAGAACAAAAATT
>JAFOCU010000207.1 GCA_017381055.1 Lachnospiraceae bacterium | reverse complement strand
GAACAGCGAAATTAGAGAAGATTTACCCAGGTGAAAAGCTTCTTGCATTAAGAGAAATAGTAGCATGTATCGGTTTATTTATTTACCCTATACTTTATATATTTGTTATTTTCTTTCTTATTTACTCATGTTTTTTTGGTTGAAAGAAAAAAAGAAACTAGTTAAAGTGTGAAGTTATAAAGGATGATGCGGTATGAGGAAATATATATTAGGTTTTATATCTGTAATTATAATCGGATCCATAGCAGGTTGTGGAGGAAATGTAGAAAGTAATGATAAAGCTACTACTAAAGTAGAAGAAACTAGTAACGAAACTACATATTTAATGGAAGAAGAGACTAGTTTGGAAGAGGTTGAATCTATAAATGAAGCTACAACAGAAATAGCAGAAGAAACTACAACTAGTGTAGCGGAGCAGGAGACAACTACTAAGGAAGAACAGACAGAAAAGAAAACTGAAAAACAGAAGGAAACACAAAAGACTACACAAAAGACTACACAAAAGACTACACAAAAGGCTACAGAAAAGCAGACTAGCAAGCCGACGGTAACGGAGGCGCCTATTGTCACAAAGGTGGGAAATGTTGATAATGCAACATATAACAAAGCGGTAAGTGCATTTGAAGGTATAGTAAAGAAGATGCGTAAGGATGGTGTGGTTAAGGCAACTGACACCTGTGTAGTAATGGAAGGTTCAACAATTAAGATTGATATTAACTATGGAGATAAGGATACAGATTTGATTCTTTCAAAGGGAAGCAATAATATATATACTTTGACAGTAGATTATGATTTTTGTTGGATTAGTGGAATGGCGACTACTATAAATGGTAAAGATTCCTCATCATATAATAAAGAATTATTGAAAGCGGTATTGAGTATGGTTTCTGGTGAGGTGGAATTATTATATAATAGAATTGATATGGATTGTTTCTCTGCTATGGGATTATATTCAAACAAATGGACACAGATTGGTGATTGCTCAATTAAATCAGGCGAGATAAAAGTTGATAAATATTTTACATATCTTATTACAAAGGAAGATGTAGATAGTAGAGATAAAACATTTACATTAGTGGGAAAGAATAGTGCAGGAAAGACTGTGGAATGTATATTAGAATATGATTCTAGCGTAGTTACATATGAGACAACAGATAATGGTGCTTATATGGAAGGAAATGCTGCTAACAATATATTTGGATATCCAACAATTAGGACTGGCAGTAGCACATATGAGAATTACAAGAAAACATTAGTTGATAGCTGGAAGGCAAAGGGTGATCCAAATGCTTTTGTCACAGAGATAAGTACTCATAGTGTAAATGGTTATACATATTATTGGTTTGAGTTGTTTTATGAGACAGCTGATGCAAAAGGTGACCCAGAAGTATTATATGTGCAGATTGGTGCAAATGAATATCTTGAGTTATATGGTTTTGAATCATGGATAAGATTAGAAGATTTTGCAAATGATGCATTATACATTAAAGAAATTAAGGTTAAATAAATATTAAAAATTAGCACTTACCTCTTGACATTGCTAATGGTAAGTGCTATTTTATATCTAGTTGTTAGCACTCGAAAGTTTGGAGTGCTAATACAGTTAGGAGGAAACTGCGAAGCAGTGCAGGCTCCTAACACACAGAAGGAAGCAAGGAGGTAACCGGATGGAATTAGAAGGTAGAAAACTTAAGATACTTCAGGCAATTATTCGTAATTACTTAGATACTGGCGAACCGGTTGGATCAAGAACTATTTCCAAGTACACCGACTTGAATCTGAGTCCGGCGACTATCCGAAATGAGATGGCTGATTTAGAGGAGCTAGGATATATATTCCAGCCACATACATCGGCGGGTAGAATTCCTTCAGATAAGGGCTACAGATTGTATGTAGATAATATGATGAAGGATAAAGAGTTAGAGCTTCAAGCGAAGGAAAAAGAAGTTGACGATATGCGTGAGTTTCTTAATGAAAAGGTAGATAAGGTGGAAACCTTACTTCAAAATATGGCTAAGATGCTTGCACATAATACTGATTATGCAGCTATGATTTCCGCACCACAGGCTCATAAGAATAAAGTTAAATTTATTCAGCTTTCACAGGTTGAGGACCACAGAATGTTATGTGTTATAGTCCTTGAAGGTAATATTATTAAAAATAAGATTATTAATGTGAAAGAAGATATTGATAATGAGACATTGTTAAAGCTTAATATATTGTTTAACAGTAGTCTTAATGGTTTAACTCTTGAGGAGATTAACTTGGGTATTATATCAAAGATGAATGGTCAGGCTGGTGAACAGCTAGAAATCGCAAGAAGCGTTTTAGATGCTGTTGCTGAGGCTATTAGCTCAGAAGATAATCTTGAGATATATACAAGCGGTGCTACAAACATTTTCAAGTACCCAGAGTTAAGTGACAATAATAAAGCTAAAGAGCTTATTAACACATTTGAAGAAAAGCAGCTCTTAACCACTCTTATAGAGAAGGATAATGAGAATACAGAAACTGGTATACGAGTTTATATCGGTGAAGAGACACCAGTTCAGTCTATGAAGGATTGTAGTGTCATAACTGCAACTTATGAATTAGAGGAAGGTGTTCATGGAACTATAGGAATTATAGGACCTAAACGAATGGATTATGAGAAGGTTGTTGATACCTTAAAAAATATCAAGGACCAGTTAGATTCCGTATATAAGAAAAAGGAATAAGGAGGCGTATTAAGTGGCAAAGAAGGAAAAGGCTCAGGCTGAAGAAACTATGAATCAGGGAGCTACTGTTGAAGAAACTAATACAGAAGCAGTAGAAGCTACTGAGGCGACAGAGACAGCTGAAGAGACAAAGGAAGAAGAGGCTGCTACAGAAGAACAGCCAGCAGAAAAAGATAAGAAGGATATTCTCATAGAGGAACTTAATGACAAGTACATGAGAACATTTGCAGAGTTTGATAACTTCAGAAAGAGAAGTGAAAAAGAAAAGGCTGCGATGTTTGAGGTAGGAGCAAAGAGTATTATCGAGAAGATTCTTCCAATAGTAGACAGCTTTGAGAGAGGACTTGGAACATTATCTGAGGAAGAAATCGCAGCAAATCCATTTGCAGATGGAATGGATAAGGTCTACAAGCAGATGGTTAAGGCTCTTGAGGAAGTAGGAGTTACACCAATCGAAGCAGTAGGAAAGGAATTTGATCCAAATCTTCACAATGCGGTAATGCATGGAGATGATGATCAGTACGGTGAGAACATCGTATCAGAGGAATTCCAAAAAGGATATATGTATCGCGACACAGTAGTTAGATACAGTATGGTTAAGGTTGAAAACTAAGTGTTAAACAATGAGGAAAGCAATTAAGGCGAATGTGCTTGCACATAAAGCATTAATTGGTTGACGAATGTACAGATTGAGCAATGTAGAGCGATAGCTCGGAATTGCGAAAGATGCGAATGCGAGAGTTTTGAAGAAACGAAGCATTCGATTAACATAGTTAAATAGTAAAGAATAAATGGAGGAAAGAAAAAATGAGTAAAATTATTGGTATTGATTTAGGAACAACAAATTCATGTGTAGCAGTTATGGAAGGTGGAAAGCCAACTGTTATCGCAAATACAGAAGGTATCAGAACAACTCCTTCAGTAGTTGCATTCACAAAGACTGGTGAGAGACTTGTAGGTGATCCTGCAAAGCGTCAGGCTGTTACAAACGCTGACAAGACAATTTCATCTATTAAGAGACATATGGGTTCTGATTACAGAGTAACTATTGATGATAAGAAGTTTTCTCCACAGGAGATTTCAGCAATGGTACTTCAGAAGCTTAAGGCTGATGCTGAAGGTTACCTTGGTGAGAAGGTTACAGAGGCTTCGGTGCCGAGTCTCTCAAGAACCAGTCAGTAACCGACGCAGCCGCTGCTCTCCAGGGTAAGGCTTCCGGTGTACACATCATCAACTCTGGTGCTCCAGGCGCAGGTGCTGAGAT
>JAFOCU010000206.1 GCA_017381055.1 Lachnospiraceae bacterium | reverse complement strand
GGACATCCCTTTATATAATCAAACGTGGTTCTAGGCGCATATATTCCCAAGTATGAAATTAACCAAGCCTCAGCCATCTGAACATAATATTCATCATCGTCCTTAAATAACTTAATTATATCCTCTGCCTTAGACTCATCTTTCACAAGAGTTGGCATAAACATTACATAGCCCCATCTTCTTGCGAATGCCATATCACTTTTAATATATTCCTTTGCTTTTGCATATGCTATATCAAATGTTAACTGTTTATCTACAAATTGTGATAACTGGTCCACATGCCACCAATCATTTAACTTATCAAAATTATCTTCTATAAATTTAAGCTTATCATCAATAGTCTTTATTTGCCCCATAGAGACCTGAAAATAAGTACGATGGTATTCTTGCTTAGTTAATACTATATCTCTTAAAAATGAGACATTTACGCCTCTTTTAATAAGAGCTCTATTAAATCTATCTACATCTTTTGTTTTATAATCATTTCCTAGCTTTGTAAATTCAATTTCGAATTCTTGTAAGTTCATAATATTTATCTCCCAATAATTTGATCTTTATATTTACAGTATCTTTCCCATACACTTCCTACGATTAAATCTTTCTTGTTCTCTAACTCTTCCTTTGACACCCACATTGCATCTACCACCTCTTCAGGCTGCAAATTAAGCTCTATATCTTCGCTTTCCAATATGTGCACATATTCATCCATAATATAACTGTCTCCAACTATATCACCTATGTATGTCAATTCGTTCTCATTTACTTTAATTCCTGTTTCCTCATATAATTCTCTTACTGCACCCTGTATACTACTCTCACCAGAAAGAACAGCACCACCAGTAGCTTCCCACATAAGACCATAATTTTTATTTTGATGTCTTTGTGTTAAAAGTATTCCACCATTTGGTTTTATAGTCCATATTTCTACTGCTAGATGATACATACCTTTTGGAATAGGTGTCCCACAATTTCTTTCATATGTTGTTCCTATCTTGTTTTTATCTTTATCTACTAAATCCCATATTTCTGACATTATTTTTCTCCCATATAAATCGAGAGTGGAACATCTACAGATGTACCACTCTCTATAAAAATATTTATTAAACTAGACTAACTCGATGAGTACTTCCATAGCTGCATCACCTTTTCTAAGGCCGATCTTCACGATTCTTGTGTAACCACCCTTACGATCTGCATACTTTGGAGCATATTCATTGAATAACTTATCTGTTAAGTCAACAACCTTTGTGTTTCTCTTCTTACCAGCAGCCTCTGATGGAACTTCCTTTACTGTGTAAAGAACCTTGTTCATCTGTCTTCTAGCATGAAGTCTTGAAGGAAGATCCTTCTTAATTGTCTTCTCAACTTCTTCGTAAACTGTAACCTTCTTACCGTCTACTACTTCTTTAACTCTCTTGCCATCAGCATCCTTCTTAGCAACCTTAGCCTTAACTGTTACTTCCTCGAAGTTATCCTTTTCCTTAACTGCAAGTGCGATTAAGTGCTCAACTTCCTTACGGATTTCCTTAGCCTTAGCCTCTGTTGTGCGGATCTTACCATGCTCAAGTAAGCTTGTTACCTGTGCTCTGATTAATGCCTTTCTTACTGATGTTTCTCTACTAAGCTTTCTATATCCAGCCATTTTATTTTACCTCCATTTGTGGGATCTTCAGAATGCCCTTTGGTCTTACTATCTGAACATCTATTTCCATAAATTACTTTAACGTACATTATATGCACGCGGAACGATTACTCGTCTCCTGACTTTAACTGTAAGCCTAACTCCTTAAGCTTTGCAAGTACTTCTTCAAGTGACTTACGACCTAAGTTTCTAACCTTCATCATATCTTCTGAAGTCTTATTTGTAAGCTCTTCTACAGTATTAATTCCTGCTCTCTTTAAGCAGTTATATGAACGAACTGATAATTCTAACTCATCAATGTTCATCTCTAAAACTTTTTCCTTTTCGCTTTCTTCCTTCTCAACCATGACATCAGCCTTGTCTGCGATTTCAGAAAGATCAATGAATAAGCTTAAATGCTCGCTTAATACCTTAGCTGCTAAAGAAACAGCCTCGTCTGGAGCTAATGTACCATTTGTGTATACATCTAATGTAAGCTTATCGTAGTCAGTAATCTGACCTACACGTGTGTTCTGAATAGATAAGTTCACTCTCTCAACTGGAGTATAGATTGAATCAACGGCGATAACACCGATTGGTAACTCATCGTTCTTATTCTTATCAGCACTTACATAGCCTCTACCCTTTGTGATAGTAAGTTCCATGTACAATTTGCTATCTGCGCCACCATTAAGTGTAGCAATAACCAAATCAGGATTTAATATCTCAATATCAGCGTCTGCGTGAATATCTGCTGCTGTTACAACACCTTCACCGCTGAATTCGATGTATGCTACTTTAGGTTCATTTGTTTCGCTGTTATTCTTAATAGATAAGCTCTTAAGATTCATGATAATCTCAGTTACATCTTCCTTTACACCTGGAATAGATGTAAACTCATGAAGAACTCCCTCAATCTTAACCTGGCTAACAGCAGCGCCTGGTAATGATGAAAGCATAATTCTTCTTAAAGAATTACCAAGTGTTGTACCGTAACCTCTTTCGAGTGGTTCAACAACAAACTTACCATATTTCTTGTCTTCTGAGATTTCAACAATCTCAATATTTGGTTTCTCAAAATCGAACACTGTAAAGCCCCTCCTTCTTTGGATTTATCGAATTACTTAGAATATAACTCGACGATAAGCATTTCGTCCACAGGAACATCGATGATATCTCTTGTAGGAATCTGCTTTACAGAACCCTTTAAGCTATCATGATTAGCCTCAAGCCACTCTGGAACAAGTCTTCCTTCTGTTACTTCGAGGATATCCTTATATCTCTGAGAATCTTTATTCTTTTCCTTAATTTCGATAACATCGCCAGCCTTAACAAGGTATGAAGGAATGTTTACACACTTGCCGTTTACTAATACGTGCTTGTGATCAACGATCTGTCTAGCTTCTCTTCTTGTTCTAGCATATCCTAAACGGAAAATTACGTTATCAAGTCTGAGCTCAAGGAGTGTCATAAGGTTTTCACCTGAACGACCCTGCATCTTCTGAGCCTTCTCGAATAAGTTTCTGAAAGGCTTCTCTAATACACCGTAGATGAATTTAGCCTTCTGCTTTTCTCTTAACTGAAGACCGTACTCACTGATCTTCTTATTTGCTCTCTTTAATTCTCTATTTGACTTCTTGTCGATTCCTAAATAGATAGGATCCAAACCAAGTGATCTACATCTTTTAAGAACTGGAACTCTATTTACTGCCATTTATCTGCACCTCCTATTAGATTAGACTCTTCTACGCTTTGGTGGGCGACATCCGTTATGTGGAACTGGAGTAACGTCCTTAATACTTGTTACTTCAAGACCGCAAGCTGAGAGCGCACGAATTGCTGCTTCTCTTCCTGAACCTGGTCCCTTAACCATTACATCTACATACTTTAAGCCGTGCACTAAAGCTGCCTTAGTAGCAGTTTCTGCTGCCATCTGAGCTGCATAAGGAGTAGATTTCTTTGAACCTCTAAATCCTAGACCACCAGCACTTGCCCAAGATAATGCATTACCTTCAGCATCTGTTAATGTAACAATTGTATTGTTGAAAGATGCCTGAATATGTGCCTGTCCGCGTTCAACGTTTTTCTTTACACGCTTTTTTGTCACTTTCTTTGTAACTTTAGCCATTTTAAACTAACCTCCCTTATGGGTATCTAATTTTTCGTTATTTGTTTCATTATTAATATGTTTGTGAAATCTCACAAACTACGCTGCTATAAGATTATTAAACTTATTTCTTCTTACCAGCAACTGTCTTCTTAGGACCTTTTCTTGTTCTAGCGTTTGTCTTTGTCTTCTGACCACGAACAGGAAGTCCCTTTCTATGACGGATACCTCTGTTGCATCCGATTTCCTGTAATCTCTTGATGTTCATGATGATTTCTCTTCTTAAATCACCTTCAACTGTATAATTCTCATCGATTACAGCACTAATCTTCTTAACTTCATCGTCTGTTAAATCTCTAACACGAGTATCTGGGTTAACGCCAGCAGCTTCAAGAATCTTTGTAGCTGTTACTCTACCGATACCGTAAATATAAGTTAATCCGATCTCAACACGCTTTTCTCTTGGTAAGTCTACACCTGAAATACGAGCCATGTGTATTGCACCTCCATCAAAATATTCTTAAATAATAATAAAGAACCATTACTTGCGCAGCCCGTTCATATGAACGTCTGAAATGTGTGCGTAGCCCAACGCTTCTTCTCAATGTGAGGAATTCTTCTTTATATAAGTACAATTCCGTTTATAGTTAAGCAATTTTCCATCATTCCTTGTGTTTCTATTTGAGAGTATTATAGTTACACACATCCTGGTGTTCCATCGCTGCAGCCGCATGTTTAATTTGAATTTCTATATGAAATTCAACATACAAATATAACCGTAGTTGTATTACAACCGCGATTACTAGCTTAAAGACATACTAAATTAGCCCTGTCTCTGCTTGTGCTTTGGGTTTTCACAGATTACTCTGATGCTTCCCTTTCTCTTAATGATTTTGCATTTTTCGCAAATTGGTTTAACTGATGATCTAACCTTCACAGTAAAATCCTCCTTTCAAAAAAAGTCCGAGTATTATAGTAACATAGCGTTTGTCAAATTGCAAGTACTAAATTTACATTTTTTTCAAATTAAAGCGAGAACTTTTGGCAAGGGTCCTCGCTTCCGCTCGGACTGTTCAAAGTTTCGAAGAAACTTTGAACTTACTTATCTCTCCATACTATTCTTCCTTTTGAAAGATCGTATGGTGAAAGCTCTATTGTTACTTTATCACCAGGGATGATTCGAATGAAGTTCATACGAAGCTTTCCACTGATATGTGCGAGAACCTGATGTCCGTTCTCTAACTCTACCTTGAACATTGCATTAGGTAACTTCTCTAATACTGTTCCTTCTATTTCAATAACGTCTGTCTTTGCCATATTCTAAAACCTCCATCTATTAAAGAATTGTTAAAATCTCTGGCTCACCGTCTGTAATAAGCACTGTATTCTCATAGTGAGCTGATAATGAACCATCATCGGAAACAACTGTCCAATCATCATCCAACCACGCAACCTCATATGTTCCTGCGTTTACCATTGGTTCAATTGCAAGTGTCATTCCCTTCTGAAGTTTAATTCCTCTTCTTCTCTGATGGAAGTTTGGAATTTGTGGGTCTTCGTGTAAGTTTTTACCTATTCCATGGCCTACCAAATCCCTTACCACTCCATATCCGAAGCTTTCACAGTAATCTGCAATCGCATTAGATATGTCATGTAAATGATTACCATCTTTTGCCATTTTAATTCCTTCAAAAAAGCTTTGCTTTGTAACTTCTATAAGTTTTGCTGCTTCATCACTGATTTTTCCTACACCATATGTTCTAGCCGCATCTGCATGATAGCCTTTGTAAATAACTCCAGCATCAAGACTTACGATATCACCTTCACAAAGGATATGATCCTTATGTGGAATTCCGTGTACAACCTCATCATTTACTGATACACATATTGAAGCAGGATATCCATTATAATTTAAAAATGAAGGAATACATCCATAACTACGGATTAATTTTTCACCAAGCTTATCAATGTCTAATGTAGACATTCCCGGTCTAATTGCATCCTTTAACTCTTCATGAACCTTAGCAAGAATCTTTCCTGCTTCTCTCATAAGAGCTATTTCGCTTTGAGATTTTATAGAAACCATATCTATATCCTCCAAGACCTGCTTAGCCTAAAATTGCAACGATAGCGTTGAATACGTCATCCATGTTCATTGTACCATCAACCTCTTTTAAAGCACCCTGTTTTGTATAGTAGTCGATTAATGGCTGTGTCTGCTCATGATATACGTTTAAACGCTTTGTAACTGTTTCTGGCTTATCGTCTTCTCTTACGATTAACTCCTTACCACATCTATCACAGATACCCTCTTCCTTTGTTGGGCTATGAACGATATGATATGTTGCACCACATGCAACACAAGCTCTTCTACCTGACATTCTGTTTACGATGTTCTCATCTGGAACTTCTACGTTTACAGCATAGTCAATCTTTGAACCGATGTTTGCAAGAGCAGCATCTAATGCTTCAGCCTGTGGAATTGTTCTTGGGAAACCATCAAGGATGTATCCCTTAGCACAATCCTCCTGCTGTACTCTATCAACAACAAGGTCACATACGAGCTCATCTGGAACTAAAAGTCCCTGATCCATATATGTCTTTGCCTTCTGTCCAAGCTCTGTGCCGTTCTTAATGTTTGCTCTAAAAATATCTCCTGTAGAAATATGAGGAATCATGTACTTATCAGCAAGCATCTTTGCCTGTGTACCCTTTCCTGCACCAGGAGCACCTAACATAATAATCTTCATATACGTTTCTCCTATCTTAGATTTATTTAAACACACTAACCCGCGGTATTATGCCGCGGGCTATTATGTTCAATTGCAATAGCTAATAATTAGCTTAAAAATCCTTTATAGTTACGAACAACCATCATAGATTCAATCTTTGATATACAATCAAGTATAACACCTACTACGATGATTAATGAGGTACCTGCAAATGATACTTTTGCACTAAATACGCCCGAGAATACTATTGGAAGACCAGCAATAATTAATAATGCTATTGCTCCAATGAATACTACATAATTTAATATTCTTGTTAAGTATTCTTCTGTTGGCTTACCTGGTCTGATACCTGGGATAAAGCCACCTGACTTCTTCATATTATTAGCAACCTCAATTGGGTTGAATGTAATTGATGTATAGAAGTAAGCGAATGCAATTACGAGTAACGCATAAATAAGGAAACCTCCTGTAAATGCGAACTCCTTAAGGCTCTTTGTATTAAACCATGAACCTGAGTTTAACACCTTAAGTATTGTACCTCCTACTGAACCATCACCAGCAGCCTTTCCAAACATCGATGCGATGATAATTGGGAACTGCATTAATGATGATGCAAAGATTACTGGAACAACGCCGGCTGTATTAACCTTTAACGGAATGTGGCTTGAATTTCCACCTACCATCTGTCTTCCCTGTACCTTCTTTGCATACTGTACTGGAATCTTTCTCTGAGCAGCCTGCAATGCAACTACAAATGCTATCATCGCAACGATAACGAATACAATGATAAATGCAGCTAATGCAGCACCACCAAGTGAACGACCATTTGTTTCTGTAATCTTAACCTTTGTCTGATATAAAGCATAAAGGTCACTTGGAATTCTTGCAATAATATTAATCATAAGGATGACTGATATACCGTTACCAACACCCTTCTCAGTGATTCTCTCACCAATCCACATAAGTACTGCAGAACCAGCAGTCATTGTAACAACAACTGTAAACATTGTGAAGAAATATCTCGACTTTGACATAGCCGCTACATTACCAAATACGCCCTGCTTACCAAAACCGATTGCCATGGCAATACCTTCGATAACTGCAAGAGCTACTGTAACATATCTTGTATATTCTGCGATTTTCTTTCTTCCTGATTCGCCTTCATTCTGCAACTCCTCAAGCTTTGGAATAGCTATTGTTAAAAGCTGCATAATGATTGATGATGTAATATATGGTGTTATACTAAGAGCAAACACTGACATCTGCTCTAATGAACCACCTGTGAAAGCACTGAAAAAGCTATATGCTTCGCTAGTAGCCAAGCTACCCATAACTGACTGGATAGCTGACTTACTTGTTCCCGGAATTGGGAGCTGACATCCTAAACGGACGATTATCATCATTATGAAAGTATATAAAAGCTTTTGTCTTATTTCTTTAACCTTGAGTGCGTTCTTAAATGTCTTAAACATTAGATCACCTCGCAAGTTCCACCAACAGCTTCGATTTTTTCCTTAGCGCCTGCTGAGAAAGCATTAGCCTTAACTGTAAGCTTCTTTGTAAGTTCACCGTTACCAAGAATCTTTACGCCATCTCTTGGGTTCTTAACGATGCCAGCCTCGATAAGTGTCTCAACTGTCACCTCTGAACCTGCTTCAAAAGCCTCAAGAGCGCTTACATTGATACCGATAATCTCAAGAGTGTTTCTGTTTGTGAAACCTCTCTTAGGAATTCTTCTATATAAAGGCATCTGACCACCTTCAAAACCTGGTCTTGTAGCTCCTGAACGTGCCTTCTGACCCTTGTGACCCTTACCAGCTGTCTTACCGTTACCTGAACCGTGGCCACGTCCTCTTCTGAAGTTATCATTATGCTTTGAGCCATCTGCTGGCTGTAAATTTGATAAATTCATCACTGCACCTCCTTATTTATTCATTAGATTTCTTCAACTTTAACTAAATGTCTTACCTGCTGAATCATTCCTCTTGTTGCTGCGTTATCAGGCATTTCTACTGACTTGTTAAGCTTTCTTAAGCCTAAAGCTTCAACTGTCTTAACATGCTTTGGAACCGCACCAATTGGTGATTTAACTAATGTAATCTTTAACTTATCTGCCATTTTACATTACCTCCTATTAGCCTAATATCTCTTCAACAGATTTACCGCGAAGCTTAGCAACCTCTTCAGGAGTCTTTAATTCAGATAAGCCCTTAATTGTAGCTAAAACTACGTTCTGCTTATTGTTTGAACCTAATGACTTTGTACGGATATTCTTGATACCTGCAAGCTCTAATACATTACGAGCAGGACCACCAGCGATAATACCAGTACCTTCTGGAGCTCTCTTAAGTAAAACTGAAGCACTACCAAAGTTTCCTACTAAATCATGTGGAATACTATTGTTTGCATCAATTGGAACCTCTACAAGCTTCTTCATAGCGTCTTCTTTACCCTTACGAATAGCCTCAGGAATTTCCATTGCCTTGCCTAAACCTGCACCTACGTGACCTTTGCCGTCTCCAACAACTACTAAAGCTGCAAATCTGAAGTGACGACCACCCTTAACAACCTTAGTTACACGCTTGATGTTAACTACTTTTTCTTCTAATTCTAACTGACTAGCATCAATAATCGTATGTTTCATTTGTTGTTTTCCTCCTTATTAGAATTCGAGACCGGCTTCTCTAGCAGCATCAGCTAAAGCCTTGATCTTACCCTGATAAATGAATCCGCCTCTATCAAATACAACTGTCGAAATACCTTTTTCTAATGCTCTCTTAGCAATAACTGTACCTAAGTATGCAGCAGCATCAACGTTGTTAGTCTTCTCTAATTCAGCTTTAACATCTTTCTCAAGTGTTGAAGCAGCAACTAAAGTGTTTCCAACTGTATCGTCAATAACCTGAGCGTACATGTGATTATTGCTTCTAAATACTGCTAAACGTGGTCTTTCAGCTGTACCAGAAAAACGATTACGTAATCTTCTATGCTTATTTTCGCGGAGAGCCGCTCTACAATCTTTACTAACCATCTTTGTTCACTCCTTTATTATTTCTTACCAGTCTTACCAACTTTACGTCTGATTACTTCATCAACATACTTAACACCCTTGCCCTTGTATGGTTCAGGCTCTCTCTTGCTTCTGATTTCAGCAGCGTACTGGCCAACTTTTTCTTTATCAATACCCTTAACAGTGATTATGTTACCTTCTACTGTAGACTCAAGTCCTTCTGGATCTTCCATCTCTACTGGATGAGAGTATCCAAGAGAAAGTGTTAACTTCTTACCAGCCTTAGCAGCCTTGTAACCAACACCGTTTACTTCAAGTTTCTTCTCGTATCCTGTTGATACACCAACAACCATGTTGTTGATTAATGTTCTTGTTAAACCATGTAATGACTTCATTCTCTTTAAGTCGTTTGGTCTTGTAACAACAACTTCTTCACCTTCGATTGCAATATTCATCTCTGGTGCTAAAACTCTCTCAAGAGTTCCCTTTGGTCCCTTAACAGTAACCTTATTATTTTCTGCTACTTCTACAGTTACGCCTGCAGGAATAGCGATAGGCATTCTTCCTATACGTGACATGCCCGCACCTCCTTTATAATACTACCAAACAAATGCAAGTACTTCGCCACCAACCTGAAGCTTTCTAGCTTCCTTATCTGTAACGATACCCTTGTTTGTTGAAATGATTGCGATACCTAAACCACCAAGTACTCTTGGGAGCTCATCCTTACCAGCATATACTCTTAAACCTGGCTTAGAAATTCTCTTAAGACCTGTGATGATCTTCTCTGTCTTATCCTTACCATACTTTAAAGTAATCTTGATTGTCTTGAAGATACCATCTTCGATTACTTCGTAACCCTTGATAAAGCCTTCCTTTACAAGGATGTCAGCGATTGCTAACTTCATCTTAGATGCTGGAACATCTACTGTGTCATGCTTAGCAGTATTTGCATTACGGATTCTTGTAAGCATATCTGCGATTGGATCTGTCATTGCCATTGTTTTTTCCTCCTATTGATTACATTGTGTAATGGCAGTATATGTGGCCGAAATTTGTTTTACAAATTTCGCGAGAAAACCTATATCCCGAAACGGCTTATAAGAGCCACGGGAGAATTTGCAATGCAAATTCGACATATTTAGATTTTACCATCATACTTACCGAGTTTCTGTATCAGATGACTTGTGAAGTTGTCATAGTATCATCTGACGTGTCAGAAATGTTTATAGTTCCTGTGCCAACGAGTGGCTAGGGTCTTCGCTCATTTCCAGAGCAAAAGCTCTGAAAATTTACGCTCAGACTATAAGCTCTTTGGCAGGGGCTCTCGCTCCCGCTTATATGTTGGCTAGGGTCCTCACTTCCGTTCGGACTAATCGAAATCGCTTGCGATTTCGATTTACCAAGATGCCTTCTTAACACCTGGAATCTGACCCTTGTATGCTAATTCACGGAAGCAAATTCTGCAGATTCCGTATTTTCTTAAATAAGCGTGTGGACGTCCACAAATTCTACAACGTGAGTATTCCTGTGTTGAAAATTTTGCCTTACGTGACTGCTTAACTTTCATTGCTGTCTTAGCCATGGATTTACCTCCTAATTACTTCTGAAATGGCATATTGAATAATGTCAATAATTCACGAGCTTCTTCATCTGTGTTAGCTGTTGTAACGAAGATGATATCCATACCTCTTACCTTATCAACCTTATCATATTCGATTTCAGGGAAAATGATCTGTTCCTTAATACCTAAAGCGTAATTTCCTCTTCCGTCAAATGAATTAGGGTTTACACCTCTAAAATCACGAACACGAGGAAGTGCAAGGTTTACTAATCTATCGAGGAATTCGTACATCTTCTCACCTCTAAGAGTAACCTTACATCCGATTGCTAAACCTTCTCTAATCTTGAAGTTAGCAATTGACTTCTTTGCTCTTGTAAGTACAGCCTTCTGACCTGCGATTGTCTCAAGATCCTTAACTGCTGCGTCTAAAACCTTAGCGTTGTCTTTAGCTTCACCAACACCCATGTTTATAACGATCTTATCAAGCTTTGGTACCTGCATAACGTTTGCATAACCAAACTTCTTAGTCATAGCATCTACGATTTCGTTCTTGTATGTTTCTCTAAGTCTGCTCACTTTACGGTCCTCCTCTCTAATTAATCAATAACCTTGCCTGTTGATTTAGCAAAACGAACCTTCTTGTCGCCTTCCATCTTAAAACCAACTCTTGTAGCCTTACCGTCTACAACTAACATAACGTTTGAAGCATCGATTGGAGCTTCTGTTGTAACGATACCACCCTGCTGATTAGCAGCGCTTGGCTTTGTGTGCTTTGTCATCATGTTAACGCCTTCAACGATAAGCTTACCGTTCTTTGCGTCTACAACCATAACTTTGCCTTCTTTGTCTTTATCCTTACCAGCGATTACCTTTACAAGGTCGCCTTTTTTAATCTTCATTGCTGACATTAGGAACCTCCTTATAATACTTCTGGAGCTAATGAAACAATCTTCATAAACTGCTTCTCTCTAAGCTCTCTTGCAACTGGTCCAAAAATACGTGTTCCTTTTGGTGTCTTATCGTCTTTGATGATAACAGCTGCGTTCTCATCAAACTTAATATAAGATCCGTCCTTACGACGAGCGCCCTTTACGGAACGAACTACTACAGCCTTAACAACATCGCCCTTCTTTACAACACCGCCTGGTGTTGCTTCTTTAACAGAAGCAACGATGATATCACCGATGTTGGCATATCTTCTAGTAGAACCGCCCATTACTCTGATACAAAGTAATTCTTTAGCGCCTGTATTATCAGCAACTTTAAGTCTACTTTCCTGTTGAATCATAATAATTCTCCCTTCCTACTATCTAGCCTTCTCGATGATTTCAACAAGTCTCCATCTCTTATCTCTAGATAATGGTCTTGTTTCCATAACCTTAACAGTATCGCCGATACCGCACTCGTTATTCTCATCATGAGCCTTTAATTTATAAGTTCTCTTAACAATCTTGTTGTATAATGGATGCTTTACGTTATCCTGAACTGCTACAACAATTGTCTTGTCCATCTTGTCACTTACTACCTTACCGGTACGTGTTTTTCTTAAATTTCTTTCCACGACAAATGTCTCCTTTCTCAGATTTCCAATTTACAACTAGTTAGCCTTAGCCTGCTCAGAAAGTACTGTCTGAATTCTTGCGATATTCTTTCTTACTTCCTTGATTCTGCTAGTATTATCTAACTGATTTGTTGCGTTCTGGAATCTTAAATTGAAAAGTTCCTTTTTAGCAGCTACTAATTCATCATTTAATTCTGCAGCTGATTTTGCCTTTAAATCTTCTACATACTTATTAATTTTCACTGTTATCACCGCCTTCTAAATCTGCGCGAGAAACGATCTTGCACTTTACAGGTAATTTATGAGTTGCGAGACGAAGAGCTTCTCTAGCTACTTCTTCAGCTACACCAGAGATCTCAAATAATACTCTGCCTGGCTTAACAACTGCAACCCAGTACTCGAGTGTTCCTTTTCCTGAACCCATTCTTGTTTCTGCTGGTTTTGTAGTTACTGGCTTATCTGGGAAAATCTTAATCCAAACCTTACCACCACGCTTGATATAACGTGTCATAGCAATACGGGCAGCTTCGATCTGATTAGATCTAATCCATGCTGGTTCCATAGCGACGATACCATATTCACCGTTAGTAATCTTGTTACCTCTTAATGCCTTACCAGACATTGTTCCACGGAATTGCTTACGACGCTTAACTCTCTTTGGCATTAACATTATTTATCGCTCCCTTCCTTGCTATCTTCTTTTGCAGCAGCCTTTGTAGGAAGAACTTCACCATTGTAAATCCAAACCTTGATACCAACCTTACCATAAGTTGTATCAGCCTCTGCGAATCCATAATCTATATCAGCACGTAATGTCTGAAGTGGAATAGTACCTTCTGTGTAGAACTCTGTACGAGCCATATCAGCTCCACCAAGACGTCCTGAACATGCAGCCTTGATACCCTTAGCACCAGCCTTGAGTGTTCTACCCATTGCTGACTTCATAGCTCTTCTGAAAGAAACACGGTTCTCTAACTGGAGAGCAATGTTCTCTGCTACTAACTGAGCATCTCTATCTGGCTTCTTAATTTCCTTAACATCAACAAGTACCTTCATTGCTGATAACTTCTGTACTTCTTCTTTTAACTTATCGATTTCAGCACCGCCCTTACCGATAACAACACCAGGCTTAGCTGTGTAAACGATAACCTTACATCTGTCAGATGTTCTTTCGATTTCAATCTTAGAAACACCTGCGCTATATAACTTCTTCTTAAGGTATACTCTGATTTTGTGATCTTCTACAAGATTATCAGCGAAATCAGCTTCTGCATACCACTTTGAATCCCATTCTTTAATAACGCCGACTCTTATGCCGTGAGGATTAACTTTCTGTCCCATTTCGCGTTCTCCTTTCCGCTAACTATTTCTTTTCATTGAGCACGATTGTTAAGTTACACATTCTCTTCTCGATTCTGTAAGCTCTACCCTGTGCTCTTGGTCTGATTCTCTTCATAATTGGTCCCTGGTTTGCATAACACTCTTCGATGTAGAGGTTCTCAGGGTTCATACCATTATTGTTCTCAGCATTTGCAATAGCTGACTTTAAGAGTTTCTCTATAACTGAAGATGCATATCTTGGATTGTATGCTAAGATACCAAGTGCTGACTGCACGTCCTTTCCTCTGATTGCATCAAGTACGAAGCATGCCTTCTGTACTGAAATTCTAGCGTAAGAAAGTTTTGCTGATGGTCTTGTGTCCTTGTTAGCATTTCTTTCTCTCTTTATCTGACTTCTATGTCCTTTTGCCATGGATGTGACCTCCTTTCAATCTTCTTTCCACTAACGTCTTGTCTTCTTATCGTCTTTACCATGTCCTCTGAAAGTTCTGGTAGCAACGAATTCACCAAGCTTGTGTCCAACCATGTCTTCTGTTACATATACTGGAACGTGCTTTCTTCCATCGTGAACTGCAATTGTATGTCCAACCATTTGTGGGAAGATTGTTGAACGTCTTGACCAAGTCTTAATAACTGACTTCTGTCCAGCCTCGTTCATAGCGTCTACTTTCTTAAGTAAACTTGCATCCGCAAATGGACCTTTTTTTAATGATCTAGCCATTGGTAATCCTCCTTATTTAAAGTTCTTGCCATCGCGTCTTCTTACGATGAGCTTGTTAGACTGCTTGTTCTTCTTTCTTGTCTTTAAGCCAAGAGCAGGTTTGCCCCAAGGTGTACATGGACCTGGACGACCGATACCTGTCTTACCTTCACCACCACCGTGTGGATGGTCGTTAGGGTTCATAACAGAACCACGAACTGTAGGTCTAATACCCATATGACGCTTACGACCAGCCTTACCAATGTTAACTAAGTCGTGCTCGATGTTACCAACTGTACCGATTGTTGCACGGCAAACAACTGGAACCATTCTCATTTCGCCTGATGGTAATCTAAGTGTAGCATACTTGCCTTCCTTAGCCATAAGCTGTGCTGAGTTACCAGCTGAACGAACTAACTGTCCACCCTTACCTGGATATAACTCAACGTTGTGTACTTCTGTACCAACTGGAATAGCCTCAAGTGGTAAGCAGTTACCAACCTTGATTTCAGCGTTAGCGCCGTTCATAACCTTCATACCATCCTTAAGTCCGTTAGGAGCTAAGATGTATGCCTTCTCACCATCTGCGTAGCAGATTAATGCTATATTAGCTGTTCTGTTTGGATCGTACTCGATACCAATTACAGTAGCTGGAATATCGTCTTTTCTTCTCTTGAAGTCAACGAGTCTATACTTTCTTCTAACACCGCCACCACGATGTCTAACTGTGATCTTACCCTGGTTGTTACGACCAGAATTCTTCTTTAATGATACAACTAATGACTTCTCAGGAGTTGACTTTGTTACTTCTGCGAAATCAAGACCTGTCATATTTCTTCTAGAAGGTGTATATGGGTTATATGTTCTAATTCCCATTGTTTTATCTCCTTTCAACTATTT
>JAFOCU010000205.1 GCA_017381055.1 Lachnospiraceae bacterium | reverse complement strand
CATTGAAGATAAAATGGCTGAGATTCGATTAGTTAACAAAGCCAAATGGCTGCTAATCAGCGAACTTAAAATGAGCGAACCGGATGCTCATCGCTATGTAGAAAAACAGGCAATGGACCGCTGTGTTTCCAGAAGATGCATCGCGGAAGAAATTATCAAGACTTACACTTAATCCCCTTTACATAAGCAGGGTGGTAATGTTTCCCCACATTACCACCCTACTGTTTTCTTGGATCTATATTATCTTCAACAAACACCTGTCCCCTATTGCATAAATCATCTCTTTTCATATACTAATATCAACTCCCAGTTAATAAAAATCGCTACGTTATTCTTATCATAATTATATATTAATTCTCAAAATAAATCTACAGCATTGACAAAGAGGATGAACTTATAATTCAAAAATGACAGGCTCTCACCTGTCATTCCTCTTACATATTTCGCTCGTGAAGGCATCATCATATAACACCTATTTTCACCTTTTTATAACTTCTAGAAAAATCCACGTACCAATTACGTACCAATTTCCATAATAATCACATAAAGATATATCAACTTTTATTCTTTTCAAAAATCTTTCTAACCCTTGAAATATCAAGCTTTATTGAACTTTATAAAGATATAGAAACTTGTATCGAAATAGCTAATTTACAACGATACCTAATTTCATTTTATATATCTCCTTTCGATAAACCCTTGAATTTACAGGCTTTTAGCAATTTATAGGTTTGGTTACGTACCAATTTACGTACCAATTTTTTCAAACAGTATCTACTATACCACGAAGAAGCTTAAAAGTAAATTTATATAAGCGATTTTTCTTATTACTTTGCTAATTCAGAAACCGCTTCCTGTTCAAGCTTACAATCCTTATTCAACATAAACGCAATCACTTCCCTGTCACATTCCAATTTATCAAGCAACCGTTCTAGTCTCTTCCTATCATTTACAGTCAATGTTTTTGTATGCTCCATATATTTCTCTAATGTATTTATATCCATACTCAGAGATACAAAAGGAATACCTGTCTTATGTTTCAGATGCTCAAGTATATAAAAACCTCCTGCATCAATATCTCCAAAATGGCGATACTCTTTATCATTATTTTGTTCATATAATTTTATTAAAAAGTCTCGTTTTGCTCTATTATGAAATCCACCAAGATATATAACTAAATCATCTAATTCCTGTTTACCCACTCCATAATTATGAAAGCTTGTCAAATTTTCAACAGTCACAACCCTATTTCCTATAACTGTCACACTATCAAGCTCTTTTAATGACTCCGTAGATAATGCTATATCTCCCATAAGCCTTGATAAATCTATAGTCTGTCCACCAATCTTCAATACAGCCTTTCCCTTTACACTTACATATGTTGGTGTTTTTAAAACATTACATTCCTCAAATACTGAATCCTTATCTAGATAATCACCATACTGATACAATAAGGATTTTGCTTTAGTTTCAAGCTTTTCTACTCTCTTTGAATCATGAAATAATTTAATAGATAAATCCCTTACAAATATCTCATTTTCATTTAAAAGTAATTCATATACAAGAGTTAACAAATCCACATAATCTGTCTTCGCACCATCATAATATTCTACCTTCTGATTTTTAGATATTTTTTCTCTTTGTACCTTAATATAATTTCCAAGTAAATGAAGTCTTGAATTATTATTTACTTTACTCTCAAAAGCTAGCATTGTATCAATTAACCAGCTATGCTCCTCTTTTTTTGGTTCACGCCCAACATATTCATATATATCCTGCAACTTAGCAACATTTAGAGAGACCATATTGATAATATCGCCTCTCTCATATGTTATTGAAATATATTGTAAGGCCTCAAGACTATGCATAGCCTCATTAACATCACAAAACAACTCATATTCTGCATCATCATTATACTTTGAAAATAACTCCGAAATCCTTTTTCCAAAGCTTTGATTCATCTGGTTTGTGCCTGTAAAGGTCTTACTTTTTTCATATTTATCTAACAGTTTATTTAAAACAATATCCTGTATTTTCTTAAAAGTCATATTCCTCCACTATACTACTTTGATCTACTCTTATAGCAGTCAAAACTGTATCTACCTTTTCACCTATAATTTCTATCTTTGCTGGTGGTGTTGCCATAATAACTTGCAGGTCAAGACCATTAAAAAATTCCATCATCGACCCTATTCGCTCATCATCCATTTTATCAAAAGCCTCATCTAGCAACATTACTCTAACGCTATTGCCATATCTATATAGCTGATAAAATGACGCTGCAATGGCAACATAATACGGAACCTGTGTTTCGCTACCACTTTTTTCTCCATATATTTTAGAGAACAGTTGCTTACTTCCATCTCTTTTTTGTATCTCTATGTCATAATCAAGATAAGAACGATAATCTGTATATTCTTCAACTATTTTTTGTCCATTATCATCCTTCGTCATAAGCTTATCAAATAGCTCAGACATTTCTTCTTT
>JAFOCU010000204.1 GCA_017381055.1 Lachnospiraceae bacterium | reverse complement strand
ATATCTCGGCCTATATCAACTTTTGTGCCATCATATTCAGTAATAATATCTCCAACTTGAAGACCTGCCTTATCTGCTGGTGACCCTTTAGCTACACCTAGAACCTGTGCTGGATCATAGCCTACAATACCAACAACAATAAGTGCCACTACAAATGCTAATACAAAATTAAACACTGGTCCAGCAAAAATAATGGCCATTCTAGACCAAACGGACTTACTTTCAAAAGATTTCTCTACGTCCATTACCGCATCTTCTTCACCAGGAAATTCCTTGCTTAACATCTGACAAGCTCCACCAAATGGCAATATCTTTAGTGAATACTTAGTATCCCCTTTATCAAAAGAGAAAATAGTTGGTCCCATACCAATTGAAAATTCAATTACTCTAACACCATTTTTCTTAGCTATAATGAAATGTCCGAATTCATGAATAAAAACCAACACTCCAAATATAATAACCGCTAAAAATATACTCATTACTTCCACCTGCTCTCTATGAATTCATAGGTTTCCTTCTCTACATTAAGTATCTGCTCTATAGAAGGTTCATCTATATACTTAATGTTATTCATAGATTCCTTAATAATCTCATAAATATCAAGGAATTTAATCTTCTTATCTAAAAACATAGCTACTGCCTTTTCATTAGCAGCATTAAATACTGTTGGCATCGAGCCACCCTTCTTACCAGACTCATATGCAAGTTTTAATCCCTCAAATGTCTCCATATCTGGCTTTTCAAAGGTAATTCCAGCAAGACGTGAAAAGTCTACCCTATCGCCATCCAAGTATCTTCTTTCTGGATAATATAACGCATACTGAATAGGTAATCTCATATCTGGAGTACCAAGCTGCGCCATAATTCCGCCATCCTTAAACTGAACCATAGAATGAATAAGGCTCTGTGGCTGTACTACAACATCAATATCATCAAAGTCCACATCAAATAACCACTTAGCTTCTATAACTTCAAGTCCTTTGTTTACAAGTGTAGCTGAATCTATGGTTATTTTTCTTCCCATAGCCCAGTTAGGATGCTTTAAAGCAGCCTCAACAGTAACCGACTCAAGCTCTTCCTTTGTCTTTCCTCTAAATGGACCACCTGAAGCAGTAAGCAATATCTTATCAATATCCCTCTTTCTTTCACCATTTAGACACTGGAATATTGCACTGTGCTCACTATCTACAGGAAGTATACTAACATTATACTCCTTAGCTGCTGGAATTATTATATGACCTGCAGTAACAAGAGTCTCTTTATTAGCTAAAGCTATATCTTTTCCCGCCTTAATAGCAGCCATAGTTGGTCTAATACCAATCATACCAACGATAGCAGTAACTACTATCTCAGCTTCTTCAATAGAAGCGGCCTCTATAAGACCATCCATTCCCGATACAACCTTTACATCCAAATCCTTAATATTTGCCTTAAGCTCTAAAGCCTTTTCCTCACTATATACACATGCGAGTTTAGGCATAAACTCTCTAATCTGCTTCTCTAATAATTCAATATTGCCGTACGCAGCTAAAGCAGATACCTTTAAATCATTATTCTTACTAACTATATCAAGGGTTTGTGTTCCTATGGAACCTGTAGACCCCAAAATCACTATATTTTTCATACTATTCACCACTAACCTTTATGAAATCACAGTTTAGAAAAGAAAATAAATTAAATAATAAATAATAGGTGCTGTAAATATAACACTATCAAATCTATCAAGAACACCACCGTGTCCTGGGATTAACTTACCATAATCCTTAATCTCATAATTTCTCTTAATAGCAGAAGCTACTAAGTCACCTACCATAGAGATTAAGCCTGCACATGCACAAAGAATAGCAAAATATAATGGTGCATTTGAAACAGACTCAATATGTGAACCTACTGCCAAACCATAAATCGCTCCAATTGCAGCAGCTCCGATAACACCACCGATAGCTCCTTCAATAGACTTCTTTGGACTTAAGATAGGTGCCATCTTATGCTTACCCATTGTAACACCTGCAAGATATGCACATGTATCACAGCCCCATGAAGCAATCATAATTAACCATATTGTAAAGATTCCATCTGGTGTAATTCTAATAAAGTATAAGAATGACATAAGTACTGCCACATAAATAACTCCAAAGAATGCCATCATAACCTGCTCTGTCTTATACTTAGGGAATGTAAACACATATAATGCTGTTATAGCTATAAGCAATGCAATCATAAACACTGCCATAAATTCTGTGCCCTTCCAAAGCACTAAACCATAATAAGCAAGTACAGCTACATAGCCTAAAATACCTAATGGAGTCTTTTCAATACCAACTGTCTTATAAATCTCTGATACACCTATTAATGATAATACAAGTGTAAGACCAAATATAACATATCCGCCTGTTATAAATGTTGCTAAAAGTATTATTATCAAAGCTATACCACTTAAAGTTCTTGTTAAAAATGATTTGTTAAATAAATTGCTAATTGCCATTATATTTTCCTCCTTATGTACTCACCTTACCAAATCTTCTGTCCCT
>JAFOCU010000203.1 GCA_017381055.1 Lachnospiraceae bacterium | reverse complement strand
GTTCTTAGAAAAGCTATGGAAATGGAACTTCCAGTTATCGTTTGTATAAATAAAATTGACCGTCCAGAGGCAAGACCTACTGAGGTTATCGACGAAGTATTAGAGCTCTTCCTTGAACTGGATGCAACTGATGAGCAGCTTGATTGCCCATTCGTATATGCATCTGCTAAAGCTGGTCATGCAGTATTAGAGCTTGATGATACACCAGAGAATATGATTCCTCTCTTTGAGACAATCATTAACTATATTCCAGCTCCAGAAGGTGATATGGAAGCTGGCCCACAGATGCTTATCAGTACAATTGATTACAATGAATATGTTGGTCGAATCGGTGTTGGTAAGATTGAGCACGGAACATTAAAGGTAAATCAGGAAGTTATGCTTGTTAACCACCATGATCCTGATAAAAAGCAGAGAGTTAAGATTGGTAAACTTTACGAGTTCCAGGGCTTAAACCGTGTAGAAGTACAGGAAGCAACTATCGGTGCTATCGTAGCCGTATCTGGTATTGCTGACCTTAAGATTGGTGATACACTTTGTAGCACTGAAAATCCTGAGGCTATTCCATTCCAGAAGATTTCTGAGCCTACTATTGCTATGCAGTTTATGGTAAATGATAGTCCATTAGCTGGCCAGGAAGGTAAGTTTGTAACATCAAGACACCTTCGTGACAGACTCTTTAGAGAGTTAAATACTGACGTTTCATTAAGAGTTGAAGAAACAGAAACAACAGAAAGCTTTAAGGTATCTGGTCGTGGTGAGCTTCACTTATCAGTTCTTATCGAGAATATGAGAAGAGAAGGCTATGAATTCGCAGTATCTAAAGCTGAGGTTTTATATAAGAAGGATGAAAACGGTGCCCTTCTTGAGCCAATGGAGCTTGCATACGTAGACGTACCAGAAGAATTCTCAGGTACAGTTATCGAAAAGCTCTCAGGTAGAAAGGGCGAGCTCAGAGGTATGTCAACTGCCAACGGCGGTTACCAGAGACTTGAGTTCTCTATTCCATCTCGTGGTCTTATCGGCTACCGTGGAGAATTCATGACAGATACAAAGGGTAACGGTATTCTTAATACATCCTTTGACGGCTACGGTCCATACAAGGGAGATATCCAGTATAGAAAGCAGGGCTCTTTAATCGCATTCGAGACAGGTGAATCTATCACTTATGGTCTTTTCAATGCTCAGGAGCGTGGTACACTCTTTATCGGAGCTGGTACAAAGGTTTACGCTGGAATGGTTATCGGTCAGACAGGTAAGACAGAAGATATCGAAGTAAACGTATGTAAGAAAAAGCAGCTTACAAATACTCGTGCTTCAGGTTCAGATGATGCATTAAAGCTTACACCACCTAAGATTATGAGTCTTGAGCAGTGCTTAGAGTTTATTGATACAAACGAATTACTTGAAATCACACCAAAGAACTTAAGAATTCGTAAGAAAATCTTAGATCCAACTCTTCGTAAGAGAGCAGAAAGAAAGTAATAACAGTATTACATTTGCACAAATTTTATGCTGCTATTTTTACATGCTACAAATATTTGATTTTCTAAATACTTTGATTTAATTTAATTCAATAGGACGTAACCGGCGCATTATCCGACCTCGTGTCAGAATGCGCCTTTTTTCAACCTCGTGTTGAAAAATTACTAACTACTACAAAGTATTAAGAAAATCTAAACATTTTTCGCTACCGTAAAAATAACAGCACAATATTGTACAAATGTAATATTTAACGAGCGTCCTCAACCTAGGTAACCTGACACTTTCCGTCTATGATAATATATTGTACGTTCCCTAAATTATCTATCTGCGTTCTGGCAGCCGTTGCCTCTGTTATCTTATCAACAAAAGACTTCTCATCCTCTAAAGGCACAACCACATCTACTTCCACATTTTCAGCATATCTTGTGTCCAAGGTATGAACTCCTGCATTTCCTATTATATACTGAATTTTTCCTATTCCATTGTAATCTGTACCAAGTGTAAGCTTTACTCCCTCGCACTTCTCTACCACTGTAGCTGCCTCAAGACCAGCCTTCACCGCAGCCTGATATGCCCTAACCAAGCCACCTGTACCTAAAAGAATTCCACCAAAATATCTTGTAACAACTACAGCTACATTATGTACGCCTTCACCTAGCAATACCTCTAGCATAGGCTTACCTGCTGTTCCTGCTGGCTCACCATCATCGTTACATCTAGTAAACTCATTATTTTTTCCAATAACTGCTGCTGCGCAATTATGCCTGGCATCCCAATTTTTCTTCTTAATTTCTTCTATAAAGGCAGCGGCCTCCTCCTCGGTATCTACAGGCTTAACATAAGCTATAAATCGCGATTTCTTCTCTACTATCTCGCCCTCTCCACCTTTGTATACTATTTTAAAGCCATTTGCTGACATATCCATTTCCTCTTTTATATTATTTGCTACGATAATATTACCTTATAGTAACAAAAAATAAAACACTTTATTTTGCTGTGGCAATTTGGTATAATAAGTAATGTTTATGTCTAAACTTTTTAAAAGGTGAACATACATAACGGAGGTTAAATATGAATTACGGTAAAAGTAATGTTGTAAAAAAGCATAAAGAACTTGTATCTACTCCTAGACGACTTACCACTAAGATTATGGTATATATGTTTAAAGTATCTATATTTGCAGTTTTGCTAGCAGTTGGTGCTGCAGGTTTTCTAGGTTTAGGTCTTATTAAAGGAATTATAGATGGTGCCCCAAGCATAGACACTATCAACATAGCTCCCGCTGCTGAAGCTACTAAAATATATGACTCAGAAGGCAATCTTATAGAGAAGCTTGTAACCGACGGTTCTAACCGTAGTCCAGTCTCTTTAGAGAAGATTCCTGTACATTTAAGATACGCCTTTATCGATATTGAAGATGAGCGTTTCGAAACTCACAACGGTATAGATATAAAGGGTATTTTCCGTGCTGCATACCAAACACTTCAGGGAGATATGCAGGGTGCTAGTACAATTACTCAGCAGTTATTAAAAAATAATGCTTTCGAAGATGGCGGTCGTGAGGACTCTACAGGAGCATTAATCAAACGTAAGATACAGGAAATCTACCTTGCTCTTCAGTTAGAAGAAAATGTAAGCAAGGATATTATCCTCGAAAATTACCTTAATACAATTAACTTAGGAAGTGGTTGCTATGGTGTACAGGCTGCTTCTCAAAGATATTTCAACAAGGATGTTTCTGAACTTACAATTTCCGAATCAGCCGTTATAGCTGCTATCACTCAGAACCCTTACGGATATAATCCAATTTATCATCCAGAAGCTAATGCAAAGAGACGTGCTCATGTATTAGAGTATATGTTAAAGAATGATCATATAACTAAGGCTGAATACCAAGAAGCTATGGCTGATAACGTATATGATAGAATTCAGGAAACTAGTACATTAACAGCAGATACTACTCCATATTCATTCTTTACAGATGAATTAATTAACCAAGTTATAAATGATTTACAGGAGCAAAAAGCTTACACTTATACACAAGCTATAAACGCTTTATATAGCGGTGGTTTAAAAATATATTCAACACAGGATACAGCTATACAAAAGATTTGTGATGAAGAAACTAATAACCCAGACAACTATCCAATCAATGTAGCTTATTCCTTTGAATGGCAGTTTTCAGTTAAACTTGCTGAACCAGACGAAAATGGCAACACAATAAAGAATTACTCTCAGTGGTCAATTATTAACTACCACAAAAATGTACTTGGCAATAAAAAATTCAAGTTAATCTTCAATAACCAAGAAGAAATAGATGCATGTATAGAAGAATACAAGAAAGAAATTTTCAAAGAAGATGTTGAGGCAATCGGCGAAAATCTCATAGTATCTATACAGCCACAGGTATCATTTACTGTAATAGATCAACATACTGGATATGTAAAAGCCTTAGTTGGTGGACGTGGAGAAAAAACAACAAACCGTGCACTTAACCGTGCCACTGGCTCAACAAGACAGCCTGGTTCATGTTTTAAGGTTTTATCAACCTTTGTTCCAGCCATCGATAGCTATGGATATACAATTGCATCTGTAGTTGACGATTCACCATTCTACTATGATAATGGCCGTCTTATTAATAACTGGTGGGATAAAGCAGATTCACCTGTTGAAAGCCGTAAATATCGTGGTTTACAAAGCATTAGAACTGCTATTGCTTCTTCTATGAACGTAATAACAGTAAAAGTCTTAACAGATATTACACCAAGTGCTGGTTATGAATATCTAAAGGATTTTGGATTTACTACATTAATTGAAAGCCGTAAAAACGCAGATGGTACATTTGATTCTGATATCAATCAGTCTCTTGCACTTGGTGGTATAACAGATGGTGTAACAAATTTAGAGCTCTGTGCAGCTTATGCAGCTATTGCAAATAATGGTCAGTATACAGAACCATTATATTACACAAAGGTTCTTGACAACTCAGGCAAAATCATCTTAGAAAGAGAACCAGAAAAGAGACAGGTAATTAAAGAATCAACTGCCTACGTTCTTACAGATGCTATGCATGATGTTGTAACTAACGGAGGTACTGGTACTAAGGCAAATATGAAAAATATGTATGTTGCCGGAAAAACAGGTACATCTTCAAATGACTACGATATATGGTGTGCAGGATATACACCATATCTTACTGCTACAATTTGGAGCGGATATGATGAAAATAAAACTCTTAGCAACACATCATACCATTTAACTATTTGGAAGAATATTATGACTCGTATTCATCAGGATAAAGGATATGAATACGCAGAGTTCTCAAAACCAGACTCTGTAGTTTCAGCTCAGGTATGTGCTAAATGCGGTAATTTAGCTACAACAGGACTCTGTGATAAAGATCCTGAAAAGAATATGATTAAAACTGAGATTTTTATCGCTGGTACAGTTCCAACTGAGCATTGCGTATGCCATGAGGAGGTTGCCATCTGTAATGATTCTGGATTACTTGCCACAGCCAATTGTCCAAATGTGACAAAGAAGGTGTTCAGAATCCGATACCAAGGTACAGATGGAACAACATGGGATACACCTTATACTCTTCCTGCAGAATTAAAAGGTTCATATTGTACTACACATAATTAAATTTTACGATTAAAAAATACAATAAATGTTAATAATACCCTTAATAGAACAAATCTATTAAGGGTATTTTATTATATTATGAGTCAATATAGATACATCTACTTGTACTCACATAGGAGGATTATGGCAAATACAGTCTATCTTAAAATCCCAACTGCAGCTAAGGTAAATAAAACTCATGTTTTAGTAGGTGACATAGCAAAGTTATATTCTACTGATAAATGTCTTGTCCAAAAGATAAAACCATTAAAGGTATATACCTTTTTAAATCCAAAAGATAACAGAGTAATTATCTCATCTGTGAAAATAATAGAAATAATCAACTCTCATTATCCCAATATTGACATCACACATATAGGTGAAGCAGATTTTCTATTAGAATACGAGCCATTAAAAAGCGAATCTAAGTATATGGACTACTTAAAGATAGCTCTATGCTGTATACTCATATTCTTTGGCTCAGCATTCACTATTATGACCTTCAATACAGATGTATCTATGCCGGAATTATTCACTCATATCTACGAAGATATAACAGGCTTGCCACATGAGGGCGTAACCATATTAGAAATATCTTATTCCATAGGAATAGGACTTGGAATAATCATATTCTATAATCATTTTGGGAAAAAGAAACTATCAAATGATCCTACCCCAATTGAACTAGAGATGAGACAATATGAAACTGATATCGAAAATGCTCTCATAGATGGAGTTGTAAGAAAGGATAAACACATAGATGTTGACTAATTCATTACTTTCAAATATTCTCCTTGCTGTAATCGGAATAGGAAATGGCACAGCCATCGCTGCAGGCATCTTCTCTCTAATAACTAAAATCGGAGTTATCGCACAGATTGCAAACAAAACTAAGACTACCGCCTACGTTACATCATATGAAACTGCTGTTTTCCTTGGCGGCGTATCAGGCACTATCTTTACTATTTTTCACTTTTCTTTTTCATTACCTACCATAACACTCCTTATAGGAGGGTTATCTTATGGCTTATTTATAGGCTGTCTATCCACAGCCCTAGCAGAAGCTTTAGATGTTACAGCTATC
>JAFOCU010000202.1 GCA_017381055.1 Lachnospiraceae bacterium | reverse complement strand
CTCAATAGCCTTATTTAATACTGTAAGGATTTCATTTACCTTAATACTTGTAGAATCCATATTTGAGCGAGCAGTATTTTCCATTCCATCTGCATGCTCTTTCATCTTCTTTGTATAATCGTTAATTTCATTTGTTCTATCTGCGATTACATTAACCTCTAATCTTACTGAATCTGCATTAGAGTTAATACGAGAAGCATTCTCTGACATCTGCTCCATTGTAGCTGTAAGCTCCTCTGTAAGAGCTGAAAGGTCAGATACACTGTTGTTAGAAGTCTTAACATTTTCCTGAACCTCGTTAACAACCTCTTCCATCTTCTGTGAATTTGAAATGATTATTGAGAAGATATCCTGTAACTTCTCCATGAAAATATTAATACCATTTCCAAGAGCTGCAATTTCATCATTTGAAAGTATTGTAACTCTCTTTGTTAAATCGCCTTCTCTATTATCAATATCCTTGATAATCTCTGTAATCTCTTTCTTTGTCTTAGAAAGTGGACGAATAACCTTATATAATACGCTAAATAATGCTAATGCAATAGCTACTGCACTTAAACCAACTGTAACAATACTGATAAATAACGCCTTCGCATATACTGATGCCAACTGTTCTCTTGCCGCATCAGCATCCTTACTAGCTTGCTCCTTCATAGAATCAATACTATCCTGCATAGCTGTACCGTTTGTTAATAAGTCAGTGTTAGCAAATCCATATGCTTCAACTGTATTTCCACCACCACTGTTAGCCATTACATTTCCAATAGCCTTCTTGAAAGCTTCATAGCTAGATAATAATGCATCATAGTCTTTTCTGTAATCTTCTGTTACATACTTCTCATAGTCCTCTAATGCCACATCTAATTCACCCTGAGCAACTCTGATATCTTCTACTAACTGCACCATAGAATTAAGGTCTGTTGCAATAATATGTGACAACGCCATTCTATGAATAATCTGTGCCTTTTCTTGTATAGCAGCAAGCTCTGAAATAGTTACCATAGACTCATCTGCTATAACACTAGCATTTGAATTGACACTTTGTACATTTTTTACTGCTAACAAATTCGATATAATCGATATAATACCAAGTAAGAATACTGGCACTAAAATAACAATCTTAATACTTAAATATCTTTTCTTTCCCATACTTGCATCCTCCTATAATTATTGTCCAACGGATGCAGTAATGCCTTCAACCATTACATCCATAATTTCTTGTAAATTAGTTCCTTTAGGATTTCCTTCTGCCATAGTAGCACCAAAATTTGAAACTGGTCCCCAATAGCTATTTCCTACTCTCTGAAGCACACCAAATTCAGACTGTGCAATAACTGCCTGAATAGCTGGTACCTGAGATACTGCCTCTGATGCAGCCGCATTCTTATTAGAAGGTCCCTGGCTTCTCTCTGTAAATCTAAGAGTCTGATTCTGCTCATTTGTAAGCCAATCAGCAAGCTTTAATGCCCACTCTTTATTTTCAGAATAATAATTAACACCCATCATCTTGTAACCCTTGAATGATGACATCTGTACCTGCTGTCCTGCAACTGTATATGTAGGTAGCTTAACAGCACCGTAATTATCACCCCATACTTTTCTAATCTCTACTTCGTTCCATACACCACCTATACCAGCGATAACTGTACCATTTGCTGCACCTTCAAGTAAAGCTGTATCGCCAGCATTTACAAATGCTGGACTAGCTGAAATATTTAATAATGCCTGAGCAATATCTACACCTTTAATATTACCCTCTGTTGTGTTCCAATTACAATGATTTGTAACACCGTCTTCATTTAAACCAAAATCTAAACCTGTGTTTCCAAAGAATGAATATAAGTACCATCCTGAAGACCAGTCCATAGTTACCTTCTTACCAGCTGCCTCTGCTGCAGCAAGAATACCGTCAAATGTCTTAACATCCTCTTCTGTTAAATACTCTTTATTATAATATAAGAAATATCCATTATCAGCTGTCATAGGATAAGCATACATTTTGCCATTAACTATACACGAGTTAACTGCATCCTCAAGATTTGCCGCCTTAACCTCATCTGGATTAGGAATCTCTGCTAACGCACCACCTGATACCATAGCATTTAACTGATCGTCTGCAAAAGAGAATACATCTGCTCCGCCGTAAACATCCGCTAAGAGCATATCCTTTGTTTCTCCTTCATTTCCTTGAATCAACTCAATTTCAAAAGTTGCTTCATTCTTATACTGTTCCTTGAAAGAAGCAAACATCTTCTCCATAACCTCCCAGTTAGCTTCCTCAGCCCATACCTTTAGCTTAACTACACCACCTGAGTTTGAAGCGCCTTCTTCTTTCTTGGTCTCATTTTCTTTTTTCCCTGTGCTTGAGCTACCACATCCAACAACCGTCATACACATCATAACAGTCATCATAAGTAATGATATTAATCTTTTTCTCACGTCAATCTCCCTTTCTTTGTCAATTTATTAGTATAATTATACCTTATTCTACACATAAACGCTATAACTCCCAAGCATTTCACATAAATTCCCATGCCAATACTTAACATATTAATTTATACATAAATTCTTATGAGCCCTTGTAAAATCAAGATACATAACCGGTAAATTAAATAGAAAAAGTTCACGAAAAGAATACAGTATCATCATACTATACTCCCTTAATTCTCTATTTATTCTCCGTCACCAATATACTATCTATTATTATATCACCAAATATCAAAAAAAGGTAGTATTTTTTTT
>JAFOCU010000201.1 GCA_017381055.1 Lachnospiraceae bacterium | reverse complement strand
GCACCACGGATGGTGCGCGTGAGCCGGTCACGTCATAAATAAAAGAACTATATCAAAGTATTTAGAAAATCAAATATTCGTAGCATGTAAAAACTGTAGTATAATTTAAGAAAGATGATAAAACTCTTAAGTTTTGACACCCATTCTACGAATACAAAAAGCGGAGTATTCACTCCGCTTTTTAATATATCATATTTATATGTATATATCCAACCTTATTTCTCTAGTGATTTCTTACTAGATACCACTACCTGCTTATCATAGCACTTAAATATATCTCCAACAAATACTTCCTTAAGCTTTGGTGTAACTAAGCTCACCACTGGAACTACTACAAGACTTGCTATCATAGCTACTGCTCCTGCGATAATTGTGTTCTCAAAGAAGTTAAAGAACATATTAGCTACTGTGATAGCCACACCTGTTATAAAGCTTGCCCATACTGCTGCCTTTGTAACCCACTTGCAGTATAAACCATACATAAATGGTGCAAGGAATGCTCCTGCTAATGCACCCCATGAAATACCCATAAGCTGTGCGATAAATGTAGGTGGGTCAAGTGCTAATACAACTGATACTATAATGAATACAGCGATAAATACTCTCATTAAGAATACCTGCTTTTTCTCGCTTAAGTTCTTAACTATTGTTCCCTTAATCAAATCAAGTGTAAGTGTTGAGCTAGATGTCATAACAAGTGATGACAATGTAGACATTGATGCTGATAATACAAGCACTACTACTATACCGATAAGTAAGTCTGGCAATGTAGAAAGCATTCCTGGAATAAGACTATCAAACTGAAGCTTTCCATCTGCATATGTTGCCTTATCCTCAAAGAGTCTTGCAAAGCCTCCTAAGAAATATGAACCACCTGCTACTACTACTGCAAATATAGTAGAGATAACTGTTCCTGTCTTAATAGACTTTTCATCCTTAATTGCATAAAACTTATGTACCATCTGTGGTAATCCCCATGTACCAAGAGATGTAAGAATAACAACGCTAAGAAGCGACAATGGTTCTGGTCCAAAGAATGATGCATATGCACCTTGCTGACCTAAAGTAACAGCTGACTCACTTGGAATCTTTGCAAGCTCCTTAACTGCTGCATAGAAGCCACCCTGTCCATTAATTACTGCAATTATTACTGCCGCAATTCCCACAAGCATGATAATACCCTGGATAAAATCGTTAATAGCGGTTGCCATATATCCGCCAACTATTACATACACACCTGTAAGTGCTGCCATAGCAATTACACAGATTTTGTAATCAATATTAAATGCCATTCCAAAAAGATTTGAAAGACCATTATAAATAGAAGCTGTATATGGAACTAAAAATACAAATACGATAACTGATGCTACAAGCTTAAGAGCATTGCTATCAAATCTCTTTCCAAAGAATTCTGGCATAGTCTTTGTCTCAAGATGCTGTGTCATAACCCTTGTTCTTCTACCAAGCACTACCCAAGCAAGTAAGCTTCCGATTAATGCATTTCCTAATCCTATAAAAGTAGACGCAAGACCAAACTTCCATCCAAACTGACCTGCATATCCTACAAAAACTACAGATGAGAAATATGAAGTACCAAAGGCAAACGCTGTAAGCCATGGACCTACACTTCTTCCTCCTAGTACGAAATCATTTACGCTATTTGTATGTTTTCTTGAGTACAAACCTACTCCAATCATCATTGCAAAGAAAACTATAAGTAATATAACTTTTGCAACCATTTTAAACTTCCTCCTTGTATAACTTATAATCCTTAATATATATCATTAGCATATGGATATCTTAATAATATAAATACCCTAACAGTATTACTATATCGCAAAATTTAAAGCGCTTGCACACTTAAACGCGCAAACGCTTTAAAACTTTAAAGTGTAGGTTTATTATAAGAAATCAACCTATATTTGTCAATATACTTTGAGCTTTTATTTTCTTACATGTTATATAAATAACAAGTGACTTACATGCGTCCCCTAGAATAAATGGAACAACACAAACAGTAACCGCAATCTCTGGCGGTGTAGTAGTTATCACACTATAATATACTGTCCCTACCAAATATTCCACTAACCAGCCTATCAAAAGTCCTAGGGCAATTCGCACTGCACTCTTTATTTTCTTTATCTTAAATATGTACGATGCCAAACAAGCAACCACTGGATAAGCTATGACAAATCCTCCTGTCGGGCCCAAAACATGTCCCAATCCTGCTGAAAAACCTGAAAACACTGGAAGTCCTACTAGTCCAAGCAATATATATATCAGCTGACTAACAAAGCTCAATCCCGGTGTCAAAAACCATGCTGATAAAAATATAGCTATATGCGCCATATTTATAGGCACTGCACCGAAAGGAATAGAAATCATAGCGCATACACTTGTCAATGCTGCAAATATTCCACATAATGCAATTTTAGCGCTTATATTTCTTCTCATTTTTTACCTTTCTTCTTATACTGCCAATTTCATTTATACGAACCAACATACAAGTCCTAACGTCTTATAGACACCTCACCAGATATCAATTCCTCTATCAATCCCTTGTTTGCTTCATCCATTCTTTCTACAATCAAGCTTCCATTGGCGCTTATATCTAATACTTTTCCTTCATAAGATTCATTTATGCTAACTACTGTAACCACATTCCCCATTATAATCTGACGGTCCTTATACTCCTTCATAAGAGACTCATTATCAGAAAATATATTGCTATTTGATAATTCATTTATAATCTCTGCTGCTACGTGATTTCTTATATCTTTCGCACAATCCATATTAACGTCATCTGTAAAATTTCCTCCAACCGAACTATCATTTAATTTGATCAAAGCTCCTGCAATATTTTCTAATTCTTCTGGAAATTTCGTAGCTGCAATATTTATACCGATACCAACAACGAACTTAGAAAGCTTTCCGTCCACCATTACGCCCTCTGTAAGTATTCCACACACTTTTTTATCCTCAAGGTATAGGTCATTTACCCATTTAATTCCACATTTCTTCTCTGTAACCCTATGGATAACTCTAGCTACTACAACTGCCACATACGGTGTAAGTAGTGTACTTTCTTTTAATGTAAGTTTGTCTACATCCAATACAATACTCATATATAGACCTGTACTTCTAGGGGAATAAAACTGACGATTAAATCGTCCTCTTCCAGCAGTCTGACTATCAGCTAAAACCACAGTTCCATGAGAGCATCCCTTTTTAGCCATTTCCTTAGCTGTATCATTTGTAGATGCAAGGCTCTGATAAATATGTATCTTATCTTTATCCACACCCACCCCAAGGTATATACTCAAATCTGAAATTCTCCAAACTAAATCGCTCATGTTTTTCACCTAAATAATCAGCTAGTGACTAGCTTTTTACGTCTAGCCACTAGCATTTAAAAGTTTACTATTCCGCTTTTTTCTTTCCCTTAGAAAATGCAAAGTAAGCAATAACCCCAAGGAAAGCAAACGCTACACACATCCATGGAATAAGATAATTTAATCCCTTCGGACTAAACATATCATAATATCCCTTAAGATATATAACTACAATAATCACTGGCAAAACATATGACATATAGAACTTAAGCTTATTCGATAATTTCTTACCTTCACCAGCATTAGCCTCAGCCATAAAGTTATCCCATCCCCATCCATTCTTTCTTGTACAGAATAAAAGATATACAAGAGAACCAAGTGGTAAAAGATTATTTGAAACAAGGAAATCCTCTAAATCCATAATATTTGTACCAGCGCCAAGTGGTGTGATATCAGATAACACATTAAAGCCTAAAATACATGGAACTGACAATACTGTAATTAAAATAATATTTACGATTACTGCCTTTGTTCTTGACCAATCCCATAAATCAATTGCAAATGATACGATATTTTCAAATACTGCTATAACTGTTGACAATGCTGCAAATGAAAGGAATAAGAAGAACAACGCTCCCCAAATATGTCCTCCCGCCATCTGATTAAAGATTCTTGGTAATGTTAAGAATATTAACGATGGGCCTGCTCCTGGCTCAATACCGAAGGAGAAACATGCTGGAATAATAATAAGTCCAGACATTGTAGCAACAAATGTATCAAGAATAGTAATATTTAAAGTCTCTCCTGCAAGAGAACGATTTTTGTCCAAATAGCTTCCAAATATTGTCATAGCACCGATACCAATACTTAATGTAAAGAAGGCCTGTGACATAGCACCAAACACTACATTTCCAATACCCTTTTCTACCATATTCTTAAAATCTGGAACAAGGTAGAACTTAATTCCTTCCTTAGCTCCAGGAAGCATAACCGAGTTAACTGCCAACACTCCAATAAGAGCAAAAAGACAAATCATCATAACCTTTGTAATTCTTTCTACACCCTTTTGAACTCCTAGAGAACACACTGCAAATGAAAGTACTACAGCAATAACAGTCCAAAGAAGCATTGTCTCCCACGAGCCTGTCATCTGACCAAATTTCTCGCCTATTTGCTCACTACTTAATGTAGCCTTTGTAAATTCTCCTTTAATACTACGATAACAATAATACATTGTCCAACCTGCAACCATAGTGTAGAACATCATAAGAAGATAGTTGCCAACTACAGCTAAATATCCATAATTATGCCACTTTGTTCCTTCCTTTTCCAACACCTTAAATGCAGTAGCACAGCTCTTCTGACTACCTCTGCCAACCGAAAATTCACATACCATAATAGGTAAGCCCATTATCACTAAGAACACCAAATATATTAAAATAAATGCTGCTCCACCATACTGCCCACACATATATGGGAACTTCCAAACATTTCCAAGACCAACGGCACATCCTGCTGATACAAGCAAGAATCCTAGTCTAGAACCGAATTTTTCTCTACTTTTCATGTAAAACATACTCCTAACTTTATAACATTTTATTGTAAAACCGTTTATTCAAAGCTATACAATCTTAATAGATTTTCAATTATCTAAAGGAATCCAAAAGAAAATCCGTATGTCTTATAGAGAAAAAATTCTTCACTCCATAACACATACGGACATATTCTAGCAAAAATAATAAAAAATCTCAAGGTAAATCGACCATTTAGCCTTAATTACAATGAATTAAATTTACACTTATTACAATCTTCCTGTAAGTTCCTTTAATTCTGTCATAAGCGCAGAAACTCCCTCTAACCTACTCACATTATCTTCCTCTGCATCTAAAGTTTCGTTGGCATGTGCTGTCACCTCTTCAGATACTCCAGAAATTGTCTGGATTGAATCAATGATATCTGTATTAGCCTTTACAAGCTCTGTAAGAATCTCTGTAACTCGGTTAATACTCTCACCCATTACATCTGAGCTATCTGATATCTGTTCAAAGCTCTTAGCTGTAGACTCTGTAATCTCTTTTTCAAGATTAATCTCCTCAAGCATTCCCTTAATAAATGAAACCACCTTTGTTATAGCTTCTGAAACGTTTGCAATAAGCTCAGTAATATGAACTGTAGCTTCCTTTGTCTGTGTAGCCATATTAGAAATCTCTCCAGCAACAACAGAGAAACCTCGTCCTGCCTCTCCAGCTCTAGCTGCCTCTATACTCGCATTCAACGCAAGAAGAGCTGTCCTTGCTGTAATTCCATTGATAATCTCAACGATCGAATTCATCTCTGTAATCTTCTCATCTAATGTCTCTAACTGTCCCGCTACTTCTCTACCAGTTTCAACAGACTGATTTACCTTATCAACCATGTCTCCCATATTGACTCTGCCAGCTTCGATTTCATCCTTAGTAACCTTCATCTCTTTTAATAAAGTTTCAGCTGCTGAATCCACTTCAGTAAGGTTATTCTGTATCTGCTGTGTTTGAAGAAGCTGATTTGATACTGCATTGGAAGTATCTGTTGTTCCCTTTGTAACCTCACTCATAGCTGTCTTTGTATAATTTGCTGTATCTAAAACCTCTGTAATCTTTGCATACATATCATTAATGTCTGCAGTCATCCTCGATACTATTTCTAATGTCTCATTAAACTTAATCTCATCTTTTTCCTTCTGTGCACTGATAACATTAAGTTTCTCCCCACTATTCTTACTAAGTACGTTTGATAATGCAGCAGAAAATCCCGCCATCATAATTACAAGAACTATCTGAATCTCCGCGCCAGCCATATTTGTAAATCCCATAGAATGATTAGATGCACCAATAATAACCTGAACTATATTAACAATAATACATCCTATGTTAATTTTTAATGAATATACAATATCATTATAAACTGAAATCATAAGTATCATCGGCATTGAATATGTAAAAGTCAACGGATTAGTAGCCGTAAACAAAAGAAAAACATAAAACGCCGCATATCCATATCCAATGAAATGTTTGATCATCGTTGAGTCATTATTCTTTTTAAAAGTAATCTGCTCTATAATTACTGGGCCTAGTCCCATTAATGCCACCACTAAGAAATACCAAGCCTCTCTTTCTCCCTTAATGAATGTCTCAATTCCATATGCTGCTGTTAAAATAATAGCTATAATTGTGTGGCAAGTCATTGCAAAAAAATTGCATCTGCCCATTTCAGTTCTCTGCTTCATAGTTTTTCCTCCAAATCTACGGACTTTATTCTATTGTCACGTTCATCTCTATTGAAAACAATTATAACATTTTAATAAACCCTGTGTCAATTTCATATTTTATTGTTTTAATTATTGATTTTTTTCACTCAATTAATTCTATTCTCCTTCTATAGTCAGTCATTTTTCCCAACCTCATCCAAAAAAAATTTGCTCCCTATTAAAAAAAAATGTTTTCATCTGAAAAAATTTGTGTTAAAGTATCTTTGTTAGATATTCATTCTGTAGTTAGACTAAAAGGAGAATAAAAAAATGAAAAAGATTTACGAAGGTAAGACAAAAGACGTATATAGTCTTGAAAATGGCAATGTAATGTTAAAGTTTAAGGATGACTGTACTGGTAAAGACGGCGTTTTCGATCCAGGCGAGAATTCAGTTGGATTAACAATCGACGGTATCGGTAAGGCAAACCTTGAGACATCTATTCATTATTTCGAGCTTTTAAAGGAAGCTGGAATTAAGACACATTATGTTGGTGCTGATTTAGAGAATGCTACTATGGAAGTTCTTCCAGCGACAGTTTTTGGACATGGTCTTGAAGTAATCTGCCGTTTAGTTGCTACAGGTAGCTTCATCCGTAGATACGGTGAGTACATTGAAGACGGTACTGTTCTTGAGGGTGGTTATGTTGAGTGTACATTCAAGAATGATGCTTTAGGTGATCCACTTGTAACAGGCGAAGGCCTTGCAGCTCTTGGTGTTATGACACCTGCTATGTTCGAAAGCATGAAGGAGCAGACATTAAAGATTACTAAGATCGTAGCTGACGACTTAAAGACACTTGGTCTTGATTTATGGGATATCAAATTTGAGTTTGGTTACAACAACGATGAAGTTATCCTTATCGATGAGATCGCATCTGGTAACATGAGAGTTTACAAGGATGGCAAGATTGTTGACCCAGTTGAGTTAACAAAGATCATCAACAATAGATAATTATATTTAAGATTTTGGCGACTGTAATATCCATATTACAGTCGCTTTTTTCTTTACGAAATAACATAAAAGTGATATAATGTAGAAAGATTATTTAGTGATTTTTATAGATTGCGCTACTGTGCAATAGTAAGGATGGTATATTATGCAAGAGGTTTTATATCAATTATATATTTCTTCTGTAAAGGAAGACTGTGAAAAATATATATCTACTAAGGATGTGTCTGTTTTCCACAAAAAAGCAGCAGATTTATCCCGTATATCTGAATATAATAAAGCTATTTTTAATAAAGAATATGATATTGTATCAAATAATTATCAAGGCTATCATGTAGAAGGCAATCTATGCACAGTAATTGCCAAACTACTGCTCAAGGAAAAAAACACATCTTCCCCAGAGAGCATTCAAGTTGATGTCTCTATACCATGCTTTTCAAAAGATGATAACATATACTATGAGTCAGTTCGTATAGGATTTGCAAAAAAACAAAATACATTATTTACTAATAATGAAAACGAAGACCTTCTTAAATACAAAAAAGTTCTTGGTTATATGAATGATTTGATTATGGAATATGATGATCAAAATAGACTTTTTATATACGACAAGCAAGCATATAAAGATTTCTTTCACCAAGATACCAATTACACTATAATGGATGAATGGTTTTGGGATTTATGTACCTGTTACGCCCATGAGGATGACAGAGAAAAACTTGATATGTTTAGAGATGTAGATATACACAAGCGTATTCGCAACAAGGATTATGTTTTCCAAACTCATATACGAATTAAACGTGATGAAGAATATATTTGGACAAAAATAACATTTGTTTTCATTCCAACTACTGACGAACTAGAGGTAGACCGTGTATTTATATTAATTCAGGATTATTCTTCTGCAATGGCAGAACGTATGACAAATCTTATGTACGCCCGAATCGATGCTTTAACTCAGACTTGGAATAGACGCTACTCCGAAGAGCTTATATCTAACAGGATCAAGTGCAATACTAGCGGCTTATTCAGTATATTTGATGTAGATGACTTTAAAATTGTCAACGATTTATTTGGGCATATAACTGGAGATCAGCTTCTCAAGAAAATTAGTCATGTGGTATCTGAAAGCATATCTGAAGAAGACGTATTCGGGCGTTTAGGTGGTGACGAATTTGTTCTATATCTTAAGGGCGACTTCGATGATTGCTTAACTCACTTTATTTCTATTATGGAGAAGCTTAAGTTTAACTATTTTGAAAATGATAGAAAAATCAGTATTACTTGTAGTGCTGGCGTAGCTAAAATAAAAGGTCGCCGAACAAGCTTTACTGAATTATATGAATCAGCTGATGCAGCTCTATATGATGCAAAGCGCTCTGGAAAATCTACTTATAAGATTTCTATGGCGTCACTAATAGAAGAAGATGACGATGAGTAAAACTCATCGCCATCTTTTTTACTATATTACCAAACAGGTTTATCCATATAATCTCCCCATTCGTCTTCTTTATAGAATTGCTCATTCTCTTCTCTTTCTTTAAAGCCATTTTTTTGCTGCTGCTGAAGCTTATTCTTTATATCATTCTCATCTACGTCGTTTCCGTTTTCCGCGCTTGGCTCTGCTGGCTCTGCCGGCTCTGTTGGCTCTCCGCCTGGCTCAGAACCCTGTCCATTTTTCATAGACTCAAGAATGCTGTCAATTTCTTTCTTAAGCTTTGTTGCATCATCATCATGACCATCGCCTTTTTCCGATGCACATCCATCTTGTATCAATATATCTCTTGCTTCCGTAAGCACCTGTATAGTAGACTCTATGTTTTCTTCACTACCGTACTCCTCAGGCAATGTCCCTATCATAGAGAGCGCAATATTTACTCTTATATCACATAAATGATTTTTATTAGGCTCCCTTTTTAGCGCCTGCTTATATTCTTTTATAGCTAACTCATACTCACCTTTTTCATAATACATATTTCCTGCATTATAATGTGGAACATACGGTTGAACCCAATTACAACTAAACATCGGCTGTACGGTAACATCATAATTGCCTTTATCACACTGACTTATCATATATTCATTATAAATATAATTAAAGGCTAACTTAGAAGCTACTAACAGCATTAATATATATATACACGCAATAATTTTCTTTTTCACTTCTATCCTCCTATGCCTTATTTTTATAATAAATTAAATCATATACAAGCACTGCAACTAATGCAATTACAAAATAGAAATAGGTTTCCTGGTAACCTTCTGTGCCATCCCCTGATTCAAAATCCGCATTTTTACCCAAATCCTTTTTTATAGCCTCTACTTGCTTCTTCACTGCTTTATGATCTATTGCATGAACATAATCCACATCAAAATCCTTTGCGATTTTTTTTAGATTACCTTCATCTATCTTTGATATACCTTTTACTTCATCAAAATCCTCATTGTAATATGTTAATAACTCAGTGCTTTCGCTACCTGCATAAGGCAACGGGTGCATCACTCCGCCTTTTTCTGTTCCGTAGCCAATTACCGCACCACTATCTACATGTTTTGACAATTCCTTATGAGACGATAATTCATCTCCATTAATTATTTCTCCATCACTTAAGAAAAATACGAGCTTATATGTATCTCTATTACTCTGTAGCATTTCATCCATCTTGGACATTACATCATTTAAAGATGTACCCTTAGCATAGTAAAGAGTCTGCCCAAAGAGTACATCTATGGCCTGCTCCACCATACTGCTATCAATCGTATATGGTACCTTCTTATAAACTTCATTATCAAACACTACCAAACCAAATGATGCTCCTGCAAATTCTTCGATTATATACTTACAATCTTCCTTTGCTGCATCTAGACGTATTCCATCTCCGTCGTAATCCTCTGCCAACATACTGATTGTATTATCTACAACAAATATTACATCTATATTACTGGTCATATTAGATATATCATCCGATAGTATCATTATTCTCATATTAATGACAAATATCAACAAAACAATAACTATCTGTCGAATGTAATTAAATACTCCCTTTCGCTTAAAAAACAATAATACAATACATATTATTCCCATAAGCCAAAGGGGAATAATTGGATTTATTGTCATAATTTCCTCCTATATTAAACGCTTACTTCTTTGCTAATTTGCTGAAAACAAAATACAATGACAAAAATGCTGCCATCACTCCAAATAAGATTTGTGGTTTATCATTAACTACAATATCAACTTTTTTCATAACTGATTTGTTTGTCTTTTGAATATCTGCAATCAAATCATCCACTACACCTGCTGATGTTGCTTTGTAATATCCTCCACCAGTAAGCTCCATTGAACTTTTATACTCAGCTTCCTCTTCCACCTTTTCTGGTGCAATTCCATATACCTTTACACCGTTTTTCTTACACAGTTCTGCTGCCTGTGGAAGCGTAACATACGGTTCTCCATATAACTCATTATCAGTTGAAAAGATAATAATTCTTGTACGCTCGTTATTTTCCTTTAAATCTGGAAAATTATATAAACAACTAGCAAGTCCATCTCCTATAAGAGAACTTCCCCTACCATCACTAAATGTTCCATCATATTTAAAATTATACAGAGTCATATCAAAGTTCTCATAATCAATTTCGCCTTCGACATCTGTATATTTTATACTCTGCTCTATGGCATCTTCCAATTTATCAAGCATTTGCAATACATAATCATAATCTGTTGTAAGTGGAACGATTAGTGATGCCTGACCATTAAATATTGTAATACCAAATCGCTCACCATCTAAGCCTTTAACAACATCCTTTAGCTTTCCACACAATTCTAAATTAAGCTGATCTACAGATGTAGATATATCCAAACACATAAATATATCTCTATTTCTAAGCTCAGTATTAATCTGCGATACCTTAGCTGGTCTTGATGCTAATATTAATGCCGCAGCCATTGCCACTATAAGACATGACACAGAGCAAATATTTAATATTGTATATCTTTTTTTCAATTTCTTGTAAAGCTCTGTCTGTTCTACAAGTTCTATATTTGCAACTTTTTTTCCTTCCTTATAGGAAATTTTTCTTCTAAAAGGAATAATAGCTAATACAATTACGACTATTACCCCTACAATCCCTATCCATGGATATGCTAATTCCATCCTTCTACTACCTTTCTTGCCTTAGCTATCGAATTAAATATATCGCCATTCTTATCTATAGAAAACTCTGGTGCATAACAATCACTAACAACATTATATAACCCTGTCATATTTGCGCTCCTAATTTCATCCAAGGTATAATTATGTACCTTTACTCCTGTTGTCTCGTAAATATAATGTCTTGTTATCTTGCTCAACTCTTGATATGCCTTTCTATTAGACACCTTGTCCGCTCTACATTTTGTCTCCAGGCCGTTAAGAAGTTCAATATATTTTTTCTTAATATTTTCTCTATCCTCAATAGAAATCTCACGATTGATATTTTGAGGTTTGCTGCATATTTTTTTAACTAATACAACTATAATTGTAGCCACGAATATAGCCAAAATTATACCTACAACCACAAGTACCATCGGCGAATAGGATTGCATTTCCTGCAAATCAACGGTTATTGGCATGCGCCTGTCCTCCTAATAATTCAATAATCTTTTCTACTATTTCTTCTTCATTATCTATACATGTGCTCACTATTCTATTTTGATTAAGCTTCTTTTCATTAGCGGCATCAAGACTTGCTTTCATACTTTGCTGCATTTGAAGCAATTCTTTATTACCCGAAATAAAATCTGGTATATATTTAGAATCTTCAACATCATATGTTTGACGCCCAGAAACTGTTGCATCATTTATACTTACAAACAATACATCATGTTGATACGATAGCTTCTTCAATGTATTATGCTGAATATTTGCTATACCCATTGCATCTGTAATAACAACAACAATCATTCTTCGATTTATAGTCCTTACTATATAATCTAATGTCTTCTCTATATCTGTCTCATAATCATCAAATTTTTCTCTATCATACTCTGTAAGAATTCTCTCTATATTTCCTAAACCAGTTCTAAATGGAAAGTACTGTATCATAGTATTTCTGTTATATATAGCTCCCACATTATCTCCATTCTTAGCCGCCATATATCCAATTATACCACCTACATAAAGTGCTATTTCCTTTTTCTCATCCATACTATCAGTATGAGCACTCATGCTTTTTCCTGTATCAAAAACTAACATTACATTGTGCTTTTTCTCTGCAATATAACGTTTTATCAATACTTTTCCACTTCTAGAAGATGCCTTCCAGTCGATATCTCTTATACTATCTCCTGGTATATATTCTCTAAGATTCTCAAAATCCAATCCATTTCCTTGATATATAGATTTATATGAACCATCGAAAATATTGCTAGTCTTCTTTTTCGAGTAAAGACTTAGCTTTGTTTTTATCTTCATTATATAATTTTTCATAGCCCGTATTACTCCTACTAAATATTAGAATTCCTATATGTTACGGTGTTGAAACAGCTCCTAATATTGCATTAATAATATGTTCCTGTGTAATATCATCTGCCACAGCAGCATAATTCAACGCTATTCTATGTCTTAATACACTATATATTAATGCCTTAACATCATCTGGAGTAACATAATTTCTTCCACACATTATGGCTCTAGCCTTTGAAACCTCCATAAGTGCTATTGCACCTCTCGTACTAGCTCCCATTGTTACATACTGTGCAAGCTCTGGTGCTATAAAGTTTCTTGGATATCTTGTAGCATTTATAATCGCTATTATGTACTTCTTAATAGAATCATCCATATAAACTCTCTTAACTAGCTTCTGTAAAAATACTACGTCATCTAATTGGACTACTGACTTTGAATTATCAAATACATTATTCTCTATTCTATTTAAAATGGTAAGCTCCTCTTCCATATTTGGATAATTAAGCTTTTCCTTTAATAAAAATCTATCTAACTGTGCCTCAGCAAGCAAGTATGTTCCTTCCTGCTCTACTGGATTCTGTGTCGCAATAACTGTAAATATCTCTGGCATCTTGTACATCTGTCCACCAATTGTAACCTGATGCTCCTGCATTACCTCTAACATTGCACTTTGTGTCTTTGCACTTGAACGATTAATCTCATCTAGCAACACGAAGTTTGCACATACTGGTCCTAACTTTGTCTCAAATGAATTTGTTGCATAATTTAATACCTGTGTACCTACGATATCGCTAGGAAGCAAATCTGGTGTACACTGAATTCTCGAAAAAGTACCATTAACGGCTTCTGTTACAGTCTTTGCAGCTGTTGTCTTCGCAAGTCCTGGTACAGACTCTAATAATATATGCCCGTTACACATAATTGTAGCAAATAATGATGTTCCAAGACTTGCCTGTCCTACCATCTTGCCATAATAATAATCTCTCATCTTCACAAGTATTTCTCTAGCTTGCTGAAGCTCCTGATCAGTTATTTTTTGTAAATTTTCCATCTTTTATCTCCTTGATTTGT
>JAFOCU010000200.1 GCA_017381055.1 Lachnospiraceae bacterium | reverse complement strand
TTAATAGCGATAGTCAGCGTTCCCACTGTGACGGATAAAGCTTTGGCCACTTGGGACATATTCTTAGGATCAGTTATGCCGATTGCTTCTATAATATGCATATCATTATTACTAATATCTTTATATTCATCAGTAATAATAGCTTTTTCCTCTATATGCATAATGTCGTTAAACAGCTTAACCAATACTTCATTAAATGTATTGTATACTTTGTTATTCGAATTCATTTATGCCTCCTGTTGGCCTACTTGTATCTATTAGTATATTTTATCATCTTTTCTAGAAATCTTCCACAACATTTTTCGATTTCCAAAATGATTATTTTTCAATCAAAGCATCATATATATCTCGCTTTGATACGCCTCTATCTTTTGCAACAGCCTTCATTGCTTCCTTTTTATCCATTCCCTTGGATAAATACATCTCCATATGTTCCTCTATACTTATCTCCAAAAATGACTGAATACTTGCATCTCTCTTTTCTTTGAAGGTTTTTCCTGCAATTACCAATACATGCTCACCCTTTGGCTCTGTCACCTCATACTCTGCTATAAGCTCTGAAATCGTGGTTTTCCTTATCTTTTCATGAAGTTTTGTAAGCTCCTTACACAATGTTATGCTTCTATCTCCAAGTACCTCATACAATTCCTTCAATGTCTTTAGAAGATGATGTGGCGCTTCATATATAATCATAGTTCTTGTCTCTTCTTTTAGCTCCTCAAGAACCAATGCTCTCTCCTTTTTATCCGATGGTAAAAATGCCTCGAAGGCAAATCTTCTAGTAGCCTGTCCTGACATTGTAAGAGCTGTAATACAAGCCGCTGGTCCTGGAACAGAAGATACCTCTATACCTGCATCTATACACTGACGCACCAATTCCTCCCCTGGATCAGATATACCTGGAGTTCCCGCGTCTGTAATCAAGGCAATATTCTTACCGTTAAGCATTTCATTTACGAGATACTTCGCCTTATCCACCTTATTATATTCATGATAGCTAGTCATAGGAGTTTTTATCTCAAAATGATTGAGAAGCTTAATACTATGTCTTGTATCTTCAGCTCCTATTAAATCTACCTCTTTTAAAATTCTTAAAACTCTAAAGGTAATATCCTCAAGATTACCAATAGGAGTTGCGCATAAATATAATTTACCAGCCATCTTTTCGCTCCTTTTGTGAAAAATGAGCTGCTTTTTGCAGCCCATTTATTAATCATTACCATACATCTCTAACAATTCATCTGTATATACATTTACATCTTTATATACAACAAGTGGTTTCTCTATCTTGACCATAGACTTTCCACCCTTCAAGGCCTCTATAAGAACCATATTAGCTTCCTTATCTTCATAAGGGTGAACAAATCTTATTCTCTTAGGCTCTAATTTATATTTCTTCATAGCTTGAATAATCTCTACAAGTCTATGGGGACGATGAACCATATACATTCTTCCATTTTGCTTTAATACGTAGGATGCCTCTCTTACCACATCCTCCAAAGTACATAATACCTCATGTCTAGCAATAGCCTTTGGCATATCTGGATTCTTAATCCCATGAAGGTCATTCATATATGGAGGATTTACAGTAACTACATTAAAAATATTTTTTCCAAATATATTAGAAGCCTCTTTAATGTCTCCCTCGACTATATCAATCTTTTCTTCAAGACTATTTAACTTAACACTCCTACCTGCCATTTCAGCACTTTCCGACTGAATCTCAAGGCCTGTAAAATGCTCGCCTTCTGTTTTTGCTTCTAAAAGAATAGGTATAATACCTGTTCCAGTTCCCATATCAAGAACCTTTTCACCTGCCTTAACAGACGCAAAACTACTTAAAAGCACAGCATCCATACCAAAACAAAACTTTTCTGTATTTTGAATTATCTTATAACCCTTCCTCTGCAAATCGTCGATTCGCTCAGAAGGCAATAAATTAGTCATCAAACTTTGACTTTCCTTCATGTCTCTCCAACGCCTCTAATGCTTTAAGCTCTTCGTCATTTACATTAAATCTTTCGCGCTTCTTCTTTGGCTTAAACTTAAGTTCTTCTACCTTGTACTCTCTGATTTCCTTCTCATCGCCAACTTCTACAATAAGCTTTACTCTCTGACGAAGCACGCTTACACTCTGTACTTCACCTCTACAACCATCAATAGTATTTACATAATCGCCTACATCTGGAAGTCTTGAATTAAGGTACTCATAAGTTTCCTCTTCATTCTTAAGACAACACATAAGTCTTCCACATACGCCCGAAATCTTAATAGGATTAAGTGAAAGATTCTGATCTTTTGCCATCTTTATAGAAACTGGTGCAAACTCTGAAAGATATGTGCTACAGCAAAGTGGTCTACCACATATACTTATACCACCTATAACCTTAGTCTCATCTCTTACACCAATCTGTCTAAGCTCAATACGAATCTTAAACACTGCTGCCAAATCCTTAACTAACTCTCTAAAGTCAATTCTTCCATCAGCAGTAAAGTAGAATAACACCTTGTTATTATCAAATGTATACTCTGTATCGATAAGCTTCATATCAAGACCATGCTTAGCAATCTTCTCTAAACATATCTCATAAGCTTTCTTTTCCTTTAATCTATTATCAGCATCCACCTTATCATCCTCTGGTGTAGCCACACGAATAACAGACTTAAGAGGCTGTACTACCTTATCATCCTCAACCTCTCTGACGCCCAATACTACATTACCGTACTCAACACCTCTAGCAGTCTCTACGATAACATGCTGTCCAGTCTCTATATCGTGTCCTGCTGGATCAAAATAATATATCTTTCCAGTACGTCTAAAACGTACTCCTATAACCTTTACCATAATAGCTCCTTATATATAAATAAATTTAAACGCTTTTACACCTTTTACATAATAACACAAGTATCACGTATTTTTCCACTATTATTTTAGAAACTTCCGTGCACTAAGAACAAACACACTCTCCATAATATACATTATCAGAAGTTCCTTAAATAAATTCATCAAATTTTTTACCCCTGCCTTTATTAAGTATATAAAGCCGAGGTGTATTCATACATTTTTTGCGTATATGAGGGCTCCGATGATTTGCTTATATGCCCAACTTCAAACTAAGAGCTTGTGTATTTTCTTTGAAAAACAGCTTGCTAGTGGTGTTCATGTGATGAGGACATCTTAGAAGATTTTCTATTTTCATTCCCCACACCTTGCACATGCTTATTTATCGCCTGCCTGCATAACTGCGCGGCTTGGCTTATTACCCTGCAGGGGTATAAGAGCCAAGCCTGCTCAAACAGATTCGGCAGGCGGCATTAGTGCTGCGGTGTGGGGATGAAAACTTTACGAAAATCTTCCAAATGATGTCCTTCATTCACA
>JAFOCU010000199.1 GCA_017381055.1 Lachnospiraceae bacterium | reverse complement strand
GAGGGCTTGGATTATGGTGTATCAGATAGAGTAAAGCATATTAAATTTGGTGTAGGTACGGTGGTTTCAGTTACTGATTCTGGTAGAGATTATGAAGTATTAGTAAACTTTGATACTGTGGGTCCAAAGAAAATGTTTGCATCCTTTGCGAAATTAAAAAAGATATAGTAAATCAGAAATAAATTTGTTATAATAAAAATAGTGTAGATATTTTAAATGGAGGTTTAAATTTATGCAGAAAATGGATGAATTATTAGCTACTTCAAAGTTAAGAACATTACTTAAGAAGGAAGAAGAGAAAAAGAGCAAAATATGTTGGGTATTAGTAAGTATTCTTGCAGTTGCAGCAGTAGCGGGTATTGCATATGCAATTTATAAGTATCTTACACCAAAATATTATGATGAGTTTGATGATGATTTCGATTATGATGAATTTGACGACGACTTCTTTGAAGATACAGAAGCGTAGGAAATAAATACAGGCACTTACGCTGAGGCAAGATATGATATCGGTGTAAGTGTCTGTTTGATATTAGGGAGAGGTTTATGAAGAAAAGGATAATGGCTTATGTGACAGTTGCGGTTATGTTAGCTGCTGTGGGATGTGGCAATGGGAAAAGTCAGTTAAAGCCTACGGAGGATACTAAGCCGGCTGAAACAGAGACAACAGGTTCAGAAACAGTTGGGAAGGACGCCGAAGTGGCGTCTTCGGATGAAGATGCGACTAAAGATGATAAGGACGCTGATACAACAAAGCAAGAGACAACCACTGAGCAACAAACAACAAAACAGCCTGAAATAACAACTAAGGCTCCAGAGACAACCACAAAAAAAGCTTCTAGTTCAAATGGTGCACAGGGAGCGCCAACTAATAAGCCTAGTGGATATGTTACTGTAGAGTTGAGCTCGTCAATTAATGCAAATAATGAAGCGCAAAAAATAGTATCAAGTATTATTGATCCAAATATGTCAGAGTATGAACGAGTTAAGGCTATACATGATTGGATAGTTATAAATGTTCAGTATGATTATGCAGGATTACAGAATAACTCCATATCAAGAAGTGCGTATAATGCAGATGGGGCATTGCTTTATAAGCTTGCTGTATGTGAAGGGTATGCAGAGGCATTTCATTTGCTTTGTGCTAAGGCAGGAGTTCAGTCTTATATGATGTACGGCGAGGCTGGCAATAGTGTAGATGGCTGGGATAGTCATGCATGGAATGTAGTTAGAATAGATGGACAGTGGTATCAGATTGATTGTACATGGGATGATCCATTAGTAAATGGTGCGGTAGTTACTGGAAGAGGTAACCTTTCATATACATATTTTTTACTTACAGACGAAGAAATGTATTCTGACCATAAATTAGATGCAGCATATACAAAAAATGAACAAGTTTGTACTTCAAGAGTATTTTACGGATATTCAAAGAATCTAACATTGCAGCAACAGGTTGGACAGAATATAAAAGATATAAAAGCTAGCACTGGTGCACAAGCACAAGAAATTGCAAAAAACTATGTAAAAAGCGGTCAGTATAGATTTGACGTAATAGTTTTAGACAGTGTTACAAATGCACAGGAAGTAATTCAGCAGGGAATATGCGACGGACTCGCTGAAGCAGGTGTGTATGGAGATGTTCAGATTAGTTATTCATATCAGCAGCTATATGAATATATAGTTTATAACATATCTCTAACAATTAATTAGAAGATTAATAAATAATCTAGGAGAGAACCATGAAAAAAGGACAGGAATATATCGGAATAGTAGATAAGGTGGATTTTCCGAATAAAGGACTTATCAATTATGCAGAAGAGGATGGCCGTGTAACAAAGGTTGTCGTAAAAGGTGGAATAGCTGGGCAGAAAGTTAGATTTATGCTAAGCAAGAAAAGAAGCGGAAAATGTGAAGGTAGAATTATGGAGGTGTTAGAAAAAGCGCCTTCAGAAAATAGAATACCTCCATGTCCACATTTTGAAAGCTGTGGAGGCTGTACTTATCAGCAGTTAGAGTATGATAATCAGTTAGCCCTTAAGTCTTCTATGGTTAAGGATATAATAGATGCAGTATGCTCGGATTACGAGTATGAGGGAATACTTGGAAGTCCAATAGAGTGGGCATATAGAAATAAGATGGAGTTCTCATTTGGAGATGAATATAAGGATGGTCCATTAGCATTAGGTATGCACAAGAAGGGAAGCTTTCATGATATTGTAACTATTAATGATTGTCGAATCGTTAATGAGGACTATAATACAATTCTTAAGGCTACATTAAAATATTTTGAAGATAAGGATATTCCTTTCTATCATAAGATGCGTCACACAGGATATCTTCGTCATCTTCTTATAAGAAGAAGTGTTAAGACAGGTGAAGTGATGGTGGACCTTGTTACATCATCAGCCTATAGTGAGTGCGGAGCGGCAGCGACTTTAAGTGAGGAAGAAATGCTTAAAGGCTTACAGGACATTTATACAGGACTTTCATTAAATGGAAAGCTTGTAGGTTTCCTTCATACTGTAAATGATTCATTGTCAGATGTAGTGCAGTCAGATAGAACAGATATACTTTATGGCAGAGATTATATAGTAGAAAGTATACTTGGACTTGAGTTTAAGATTTCAGTATTCTCATTCTTCCAGACTAATTCTTTAGGTGCAGAGGTTCTCTATGAGAAGGCTAGAAGTTACGTTGGCACAACTAAGGATAAGGTGGTATTTGACTTATATAGTGGAACGGGAACAATTGCTCAGATGCTAGCAAAGGTAGCAAAGAAGGTAATCGGTGTAGAGATTATCGAGGAAGCTGTAGAGGCTGCAAAGGTTAATGCAGGGTTGAATGGTTTGGATAATTGTGAGTTTATAGCGGGAGATGTCCTTAAGGTTATAGATGATATTGAGGAAAAACCAGATCTTATAGTGCTTGATCCACCAAGAGATGGTATACATCCAAAGGCGTTAGACAAGATTATCGCTTACGGTGTAGACAAGCTTGTATATATTTCATGTAAGCCAACAAGTCTTGCAAGAGATTTAGAAATTTTACAGGCGAAGGGATATAAGGTAGAGAAGGTGTGTGCAGTGGATATGTTCCCGCATACAGTCCATGTAGAAACCGTTTGTCTTTTATCCCGTCAATAAATAAAATACAGTAAATAAACATAAGACCAACTCACGTAAGTGGGCTGGTCTTATTAAATTAAGATTAATAAAACTTTTATGATAAATTAAGTTAGCGAAATAAAGTAATAAAGCTTGCAAATAATGTATTAAGTGGTATAATATGTCTATAAGTTAACCGTGGACAAATACATATTGGGAAGTGCCAAGATATATAAAATATATGTTGGGTTTATTTTTCTATTCTACAAAAGAATTTTTTATGTATTACAAGTTAAGAAAGAAAGAGGTAAAGTGCTTATGAGGAGAAGTATTAAGAAAGCTGTAGCATTTACATTAGCTGCAGTGACGATGTTTGCTAACTTAAGTATAACATCACCAGTTAAGGCAGCAGAGTATGGTGAGGTAAAGGAAGTATTGCCTATAAAGTATGATGATTGTCGTTATTTTAATGAGGGTTATGTTTTCGTTGATTATATTGAGGCGGATTATGGCAAAAAAACAGGAGAATTTATTGATGAATTAGTAATTGTAGATAGTAAGGGTGAAAAGACTACACTTAATGTAAAAAGAAGCGATAATACTAATAAATATAGACGTATTTCAATAATGAATGAAGAATGTATGTGTATAATTAATGATGATTATAGACCTACTTTATATTATGCAGATGGTACATGGATTGGTAACGGTAAAGTTCAATATGATGATATGTATCCGTTAGGGGATGGTAATATATTGGTTGTAGACAAGGATGGTTGTCATGTAATTAACAAAAAAGAAGAATATGTTAAAAAGAATTTATTATCTAATAAAAATCATATATATATGAGTGTAGAAACATTTGATGAATATTTAATTGTTGGTGAGTATTATTTTTCTGGAGATGAACAAAAATTTGAGAGAAAAATTTTTGATAAGAATTATAAAGAAGTCACAGGATTTGATTTAAAAAAATACGGTGTTTACGCAGTTTGTGATAAATATTTAGTGCTTTCAAATGGTAAGGAAATACATTTCTATGATACCAATTTAAAGAAATGTAATTATACATTTAAGCAAAATATAGTTACTAATCCATCAGTAAGTGCAGGTGATGGCAAAGTATTAGTTGATTATTATGCATATGTAGGTAGCTTTTGGTCAGATAAAACAAGTAAAGAATATATATATATTAATGTTGATAATAATTATAGCGATGCGTTTGGAAATCCAAGTGGAGATCAGAGACGAATATACTTAGATAAGGAAACATTAGAAGAGGTTTCTGCGAACGATGTTGTTGGTCCAATTGATGTGATTCCATATAAAGTAGTGAATACAGATATTAAAGTGGAGACAAAGGATGGCGATATAGAGCTATATTATGGAGATAAGAAAGTTACAGATAGGCTAAGTATTAATATTTTTATAAAGAAAAATTTAGAAGATATTATAGGACTAGCTGTGGATTATAGTAGTGCTTCAGGATATAACGGAGATTTATATATTCCTATATATGTTGGTTATAAGAATGATTCAACTGATGAAGTTACTTTAGTATTAGAAAAGAAGGCAGGATATAGTTTAGATAAGGCAAAAGTTATAAAAAAACAGATGGCAAATTGCGAGTATGATTTAGGAGGAGTTATCAGATTTGTAGATGGAACATTCTTATTTAATGGAAAAGAATATGATGAAAATACAAAGATAGAAATAATAGAAAATTATTATGCGAAAACGGAAGAAGAAAATTTAGCAACAATGCACTACGTATTGAAAGTAAATGATGGCAAAAAAGTAACATATACTTTATTTGATAAGAATCATACACAGGTATATCAAAGTTCAGATATGATAGTTAATATGTTACCGAAGGGAGTGATTTTAGTTGCAAAAGATGTAGAAGTAGAGGGACAAAGTTATACTGATTCAATTTATGGATGTAGATATGCAACCAAAACATTAGTATCTAGTCAAGATATTTTAGATGAACTTACACAGGTAGAAGAAGGCGAGACAGTAGAAGTAGAGATTAAGAAGAATGATCCTATAAAGGCTGAGGTATTTGAGGTAATCAAGGGCAAGGATGTAAATGTAGTTCTTAATCTTGATAACGGAATGTCATGGAAGATTAATGGTAAGAATGTTAAAGGTGACAAGTTAACAGATATTAACCTTACAGTAGATGTTGTAAAGGATGTTGTTCCAGCCAAAGCAATTGATAAGGTTAATCTTAAGGGTGAAAGAATTGAATTATCACTTGCTCATACAGGTGAGTTTGGATTCTCAGCAGAGCTTACTATGAATGTAAAGAAGGAAAATGCAGGAAAGTTTGCTAATAGATTCTATTACAATCCAGAGACAAAGGAATTAGAGTTCCAG
>JAFOCU010000198.1 GCA_017381055.1 Lachnospiraceae bacterium | reverse complement strand
TTCAGATACTTCAAAGGCTTCAATTTGTCTTGTTCCAAATTACTGTTTATGTAATCTCTATAATCCTCTACTCTTTCAAATTCGGTATCAGTCATCAAACACATTGCCATATACATAACCATAGGGGCCCGACTAGCCGCTACCTCTGGGCTGTAATTCTCTGCATATATATGGCCTCTCAAATCTCTTGCGCCTTTTACATAATACACATACTCATCTACATCTACCTTGCCTCTCGCAGCTATACATAATGCAGAGTCAAAAGTGTCTTTTAAGCATTCCTCTACCGAAGCAGTAATTCCTCTATATCCAATTTCCGCCAGTGCAATTGGTTCATATGTACGTTTTACAATACTGCAATCGGAGAATATCTCTATCAAAGAGCACACATCATAAAACTGCTTCATAACCTCCATATCTTTTCCTTTATTCAACTCTATGCCGGTTGTATGTGGTGCAAAAGCTGTTAGCTTGTCTGCCAAAATACAATCCGCACTTGGAATGCTTACAGTTAAATACTCCTCTCCCGTTAATAACAAATCATTACGAATTTCTTTTTCTACTAACTCCGCATAATGATTCTCTTCAAAAAGCACATCCAGCAATATATAAAATGGCTTATTGTTAATTGGTGAATCATAAGTAAACTTAAAATGTCGTTTTACGATATTATTTTTTCCTACTCTTTTCTGTTCCTCAACCATCTGGAACGGAAATATCTCGGAGGCCTTATCCAAATATCCATCCAAATCCGTCCCTGGTTTTACAATAATATCAATGTCAGTAGACAACCTACGTGGTTTATCCATCAATAACATTAAACAGGTTCCACCTTTAAATATGAATGGCATGCCAACTCGCGCTAACGCCTCAAGCAAACCAAAGGCATATACTGTTCTCTCAAGAAGTACAGGATCACGTTTGCTATTCTTTTGTAGTTCTCTTATATATTCTTCGCTAAAGTTTTCTTTTAACAACATAAGCTTTACTCCTTCGTTCTTAGTACAATATCCGTCTCTTTTCTTATCAGCTCTTTAATCTTTTTAGTTACCTTACGTCTGGATGCATATCTAAATAAGCCATTTTCATCTACGATATATCTGTCAAATGCATCCTTGTATATGTGTGGATATTCTGCTCTGCTAATTGACGCAAGCAACAATGGTTCCGCCATTATATCCACCAGAATTTTCTCCAATCTTGTATGCCATGAAGCCTTTTGCCCCTTTGGCGCTTCCGTAGTCAGCTTTCCAAGCACAATCATATTATCGCTCCAATATTGATGATATATCTCTATCGTCGGATTGATAAGCACTTTGCCCGGGTACTTATCTCTCAATGTCTCAAATACAAAATCCATAATCTCTGCTTCAACAGACAGAAAAATCACATTATGCGCAATTAGTTGATTTACAAAATCATTCAACTGTACAAATTCAAAAATCGAGAAATTTACATACGGATACTGCTGTGCTATCTCCTGTGCTACCTCTTCTGCTAATTCCGAATATTTATACTCGTATGTCAATCGCTTATCGTCCGGTAAACTATATACATTACGTCCGACACGAATAATCTGTCCATTCTTTACTAATTCTTCTACCTTTTTGTAAAAAGATGCCTCACTCAACATATAGCCAGCCATTCGAAATGACTCTAATAGTTCTTTTCTCGTAAATCTTGTCACATCCAACAATCCATCATAATAACGTTTCTCTAACATTGTGAAACCACCTCCACAAATTATTTTTTCGGCACCATTTGCATTTTAGTGCCGATAATATAAACATAGTCTAATCCCACTTGGTACAAAAGTCAATATTTTTTCGGCAGCAAATCACTTTTGGTGCCGAAAAAATAATCATTATATACAAGGTATACTCTTCTGCCTCTTCTTCTGAATTAAACACTTCATCCTCTAAATCTCCTTTAATTAAACTCTATACTTTGACAATATTATCAATCTCCTTTCATTTTATACCTAACTGCAATTGTCACTTATTAGTTACTACGATATATATATACTATATAAAGTTTAATATCCTACTAATCCATCATCATAGATATCTTCTTATTTCCTAATAAACTTAATCCAAACGCAACTGAGCTGCTTTATATATACTAATTACTATATAACAACTACAATTTCATCCTTTTTTCAAATCCTTCAATCTGGTATTTAGCATTATATTTTTTTCCAACTTCAATTATTAATTTTTCAGAATATTTTCCT
>JAFOCU010000197.1 GCA_017381055.1 Lachnospiraceae bacterium | reverse complement strand
TAGGTGCTTTATCTCTTCCTGGTTCAATATAATCAGCTATAAAAATGATTTTCTCAAGCATAGTCATATCTGGCTTACCTGTTGTATGAAATCTTATAGATGAAATAATATCTTCATCATCTACGCCATATAACTTCTTAGCATGTACTGCTCCAAGCTTACTATGAATCAAAAATGGATTTCTTTTTTCTACATCTGTAAGCTCTATATTATACTTCTTGCACTCATCAAGAGTATCTTCAGAATCAATACACTTAGCACAATCATGAAGTAATCCAGCTAATTCAGCCTTTTCAATATCAACCTCATATCTCATAGCAAGGGAAGCTGCTGTAAATTCCACACCAAGAGTATGCTCATATCTTGATTTAGTCATTACATCCTTTATCTTTTTTCTAAGCTTCTTATAATATTCTCTATCACTCATCTTATATACCTAGCCTTTAGATTTAATCTAATCGTAGTTGCTGCGCATCTGCGATTTAGTTTAATCGTAACTGCTTCGCATCTACGATTTAATCTAATCTTAGCTACTTCGCAGCTAAGATTTAGTATAATTGATTTTCATCAATATATTTTCGAACTGACTCTGGAATATCATCAAAATCTCCTGCACGAATCTCAGTTGATGAAACATCCATAGGCTGCATCTTTATCATTCTAATATCTGCCTTATATTTCTCATTAAGCTCGTCAATACGATTAATCAATGCTGTATCAAATATCTCGTCTCTACCAGCTGCAAGTAATATACAATTAGCCAAAACAACCTCTGGATGATACCACTTTTCAATATTAGCTAAGGAATCCCCTCCTATAACGAAATAATATTCATTTTCAGGATACTCCTTTTTTAATAATGTAAGTGTCTCTGCTGTATATATATAACCATCTCTTTTCTGCTCAAAATCAGAAAATTCCATATATTCATATGGTTCTATAGCTATCTTCGCCATATTGTTTCTATGTGTTACATCTACAATAGAAGTTCCTGCCTTATGAGGTGGATTTGGCGAAACCATTATCCATATTTTATCTAGGTTATGCTGCTCATACGCCGCCTTTGCTAATTGTAGGTGACCATCATGTATAGGATTAAAGGTACCACCTAATATACCTATTTTCTTCTTATCCATAATACTCTCCATTATTTTGTAGTAAGAACAATCTTTGGATTCTCCTTACGTGGTCTATATAAAACAATCTTTCTTCCGATAACCTGTACTACCTGAGAATTTGTTCTTTCTGCAAAAATCTCTGCAAGAACCTTAGGATCATCAGCGCAGTTCTTGAGAACGTTCATCTTGATAAGTTCTCTTGCTTCTAAAGCTTCATCTATTGATTTTGTAAATTCAGGTGTTGCACTAGACTTACCTACATGAAGAATAGAATCAGTAGTCATGGCAATTGATTTTAAATATGCTCTCTGTTTGCTTGTCATAATAATTTCCTTTCGTTTTTTGTTCTTATGCAACTGCTCATTCAGCTACGTTGCTTCTACGCAACTGCTCATTCATAAAATGTCTGATATTTACTTACTAGCGTAGAATTTAGATTACGCCAGACATTTTATTCATGACGGGCTAATCGCCCTATAAAACAAAAAGTATAACTCTCGTATCGCAAGCGAGCTTGCATACTCGCGTTACACTTTTCGTTTTGCAGTTGCTATTTATAATACTCAAACTCATGACCGTAAATTTTAACTGTATCGCCTTCTTGGATGCCTAACTCCTCTAACTGATCAAGGATTCCATTGTCTTTCATAAACTTCTGGAAGAATACAAATCCCTTTTCTGATTCTAAGTTTGTGTATCCAAGCATTCTTTCGATACGTGGTCCTTCGATACGATATACATCTTCTTCATCCTCATCCTTAAATACATAGAATGGCTCTTCTGGATTATCATAATGTGCATCTGGATCAAATTCCTGCTCAAAGATAATTGGCGCTTCATCAAGGTTATCAAGAAGGTTCTGTACCTCCCATAATAATTCCTTTAAGCCCTTACCACTTACTGCTGAAATAGGGAATACTTTTATGCCCTGTGGCTCAAATTCTTCCTTTATCATATCAATAAATGTTGTATCATCTGGTGGTAATGCATCTATCTTATTAGCTGCGATAACCTGTGGACGCTTAAGAAGCTCTGGATTGTACTTTGCAAGCTCCTCATTAATAGCCTTAATATCCTCAACTGGATCTCTACCTTCAACACTAGCTGCATCTACCATATGGATAATAACCTTAGTTCTCTCAATGTGCTTTAAGAACTCATGTCCAAGACCGATACCTTCACTAGCTCCTTCAATAAGACCTGGAATATCTGCGATAACAAAGCCCTTGCTTCCATCCATATCTACTACACCAAGGTTTGGTGCAAGTGTTGTAAAGTGATAGTTAGCAATCTTTGGCTTAGCATTTGTTACTCTAGATAATAATGTAGACTTACCTACGTTAGGGAAACCTACAAGACCTACGTCAGCGATAACCTTAAGCTCTAAGCGTACAAAAAGCTCCTTGCT
>JAFOCU010000196.1 GCA_017381055.1 Lachnospiraceae bacterium | reverse complement strand
TCAATAGTTGTACTTGCAGAGGAAGCTAAAGTACCACTAAATACTACAATTCCGTCTCCTGTGGTCCAAGTTAAATCACTTGTAATAGCAGATGATGTTCCTAATACAACATTAACAACGCTTGAACGTGATGTAATTCTTTCATCCTCAATAGTAAAAGGTAAAGAAGTAATTGTCCCATTTAAGTGGAAACTATGCAAGCCTAAATTTTTATAAACTTGCTCGGTTTGCGCTTCACTCAAGGGAGGGGTCTATGTACTAATAGTCAAAACATCAGTACGTAATTTATCACGTAAATTCTGACCATACAATGAATGCGCGCCAAGCGCAACAGTTGTGCCAATAAACTCTTCAGTGCCCCAGTCGTTTACAATATATGTAGGATCAACATCTACTGTATAAGTAATTGGATTTGGAAGCACATAATAAATATAATCATTATCATATTCATAAGGAGTCTCCAAGCCAACTACATAACTCATATTAGATGTAGTATTTGCCAGACGGTCAATTCGTTGCACATAAGTACCAGCCTCAAGATTCAAACGGTCAGCAATCGCGCCAACTGCAGCCATACCCCAAGTGCCAATAGGAATATCTGTCCCTTCAATATCCTCGGTTGGTAAATCAATCTCGCTTGGTGCTACATATTCAGCAAAATCTTCATCTGCGCTGCCGCTCCATTTTGGGTGAACACAGAGATCATCCATGTCAGAGACAACTACAACAACATAACCATTATCATCAAATGGAATACTTGAAAGTGTAGATGTAATCGCGGCACCAGTAGTTATTACGTCGCTACCAATTGCTGGTAACGTCGCACACCAACCAATATTTGAAATATAACCTGCACTACTAAAAGCAACATAACCATTAGTTACGCCGCCAACCGCTCGACAGTAGCATACATAAGTACCAGCATTGCTTGCAATCTTGCCGCCGCTAATATTAGCATCAGCAATGTACATTGTGTTTTTATCAAACTGGTTGAATCCAGTTGCACTGAATTTAGTAGGTGTTGGAATAACAATAGTACCAGGATTATACTTTGTATAATCAACACGAACCGTGCTATTTGGTGTACCAACTACAGAATTTATAGTAATTGTATCATCTTTTGCGGCAGTACCACTTGCGGTAATACCGTAATCTGCAAGAGTGATAAGTTCTTGATTGTAATACCAACCCTCAACGCCAGTTGGATCTTCCTATAAATCTGGTACATAATAGATAAAGTTATAAGTACCATTTGCATCCATCGTAGAAAACCATGTGTCAGGTACTACAGTCGCACCAAGCACACCAGTACCACTTACAGAAATAGATACACTTGGATTTACAACATTGGATACATAAATACCATAACTTTCCGGATTAACATTTGAAACTACGCTGCCGCTCGCAGGTGTGAAATTCCAACTACCAGAGCTAGTCCAACTTGAAGTTGCTACACTTGATGTCGGCTTGGTATATGTAAACAAATAAGTCCCACTTGCAGGATCATTTAAATACTACTTCCAAATAGAAGCACTATAAGTAGCAGCAACACCATTGTTAGTCTAAATCACAAAATTCTCGGGCACACGGTTATTAATTTCCATATTACCATCAACATATACCAGTTCTGCTTCACCACTTGAAAGAGAGGCGCTACCGCCAGATGTGCGATAAACAAAGTAATCGTAACTACCTTGCGCGTCTGGACTTGTAAGGTTATCTGCTGTTGCAACATTAGTAATGTCAATATTACCAACTGCGTCGGGAGTCTTAGAGTTTACACTTCTAACAAAAATTCCTTTTAATTTCTAATAAAAATAACTTAGCCCATTATTATCTAAAAAACTCATATTAGGCCTCCACTATTTCATCTATTTCTGAATTGGTCATAATCTATATACCAATATCAGAGTAATCTAAAACTATATCAGTCGTTAAACTTTTGTTATTGACTGTACGTGTTTGAGGCACGGCACTGGCATCCGAAATGGAATAATTAGTACCATCAACCATAATGTTAGTTAAAACTGCCATTACGTACCTCCTTTCATAAAATTAATGTAGTTCCTGTTACAGAACCATCCGTATCTAGAGTCTATTGATTAACTTGCGCGCGGTCTAAGTACAGAAGAGTCTCTTGCACAACTACGCGCCAGGATAAAGAACCTGTAATAGGCTAACCTGCCGCATTATGTGCAGTATACCCCTCTAACAGCTTAGGTGCACTTATAGTATCTTTAGTTAAATCAATTAACGTCTAATTTCCATATATGACTTTATTTATTGCCATTTTACTACCTCTTTATCAGTAGTATTATTCTTCTTGCTGCTAAAGTTCTCCCAAAAGTTTAAGTAATACCTTTACTCGCGCGCGAGCGAAAGGAGAGTTAGATTTAGATAATGCTTCAATCTTTGCAATTAAAACCTATTTATACTTTTCCATAATTTACCTCCATCACGCTGGAGCAACAGTACCAATAGTTGCTGTCTTGCCGCCAGCAGGATTATCAGTTTCAGTATATGCAATCGCATTTACAGTAAACTGTGAGAAATAATTATAATCTCCCTCTTCACTGGGAAGATAACTTTTTGCTGTAGTATAAGGAGTAGCAGTTTTACTCGTAGCTTTAACATCCTCAGAACCACTCATGGTACCTAAAACGCCAAGAATAGTCACGCCCTCACGGATGTTATCACCAATAATTTTTGCCTATTCTGTTGCAGAGATGCTTACTGTACCAGAACCGTCATGATAACCTTGTGAAATTGAAACAGATTGCGCTTTTGAAGTAATTGTGCCAATCTGCTTACCATTATTTGGCATTGTACCAGTAATTTTTGCACCATTTTTATAAGCGGTTTTGCTCAATAAAATTTCACTAGCAGTTGCAGTTGCATCACTAGTATCAGCATCAAATTCACAAGTACCAGTAATTGGCGCGCCATCTGCGCCGTGGGCAGTATAACCAGTTAATAGCTTGTCGGCAACAACAGTATCACTGGTTAAGTCAATAAGAGTCTAGTTACCATATATAACTTTTGAAATATAAGTATTTGGCATATTTTACCTCTCTTATCCAATGGTTACAGTATAACCATTACTTAAATTCTTTGTCTTTGCTAAGGGAATCACACTTATTGCTACATCATCGGTCATTAATTTATCATTTGTAAATAATACCTATGGATATACTCTTGGAATAACAGTATAATCCCCTTTATAAATATCATTTGTTCTAACTTTATAAAGCTCACCAAAATCAATAGAGATATTAGCATCCTTTTCAATTTGCTCAATCTAAAAAGTACACTCAGTCTAAATAAAACTTATATCAGAATGATAATCAACTTCATTAAAACTTACTGGAAGTCTCATTCAAGTACCTCATCATTAATTACATCCCAAACGGAAAGTTTATATTTAGGTGTTGCAAGCGCGCGGCCATCCGTGGTTAAAACTCTGAGTTGTACCTCTACATCATATTTGGCTTTAAATATCTTAGTCTCTTCTTGAGTCAAAGTAACAGAAGCTAAATATAAAGTCTTATCTTCTGTTTCCTTTGTACTAAAAGTACAATCTTCTTTCGCCTTAGAAAGAAGTTCAACACCTTGTTGAGCATAATAAATATTTAATACCTTAAAAGTTGCAGGATCTAAAGTATCAAATGTGAAGGTGTGAGTAGGTGTTGTTCCTCTTATCATTAAAACTCACCCCTTTATTCACTCAAAATATCATCAATATCGCTATCTGCAATAGCATCAATAGTAGTCCAAGTTAAATCATAATCGCTTGATGATGACTTGGTCAATACTGAATTTATCGTACCGCCCGCAGGAACCATATGAACTGGTGCCCATTCAGTAGCGTCATTCGTCTTGGATAAATAATAACCAGTATGGCCACCAGTTGGAAATACATCTACTTCTTTAGTAATCCAGGTGTTATTACCTGCATATTGTAAAAAGTCACCAACTGTCTTTGAAGCAGGATCAGCTATCGCACCAATATTCTGACGAGCAATTAACTTCTGCGCATCACTTAAGGTCTAACTTGAACCATAACGAACTGCTGTTAAAGTAGCATTACCACTTGCATCTGGTGTTATATCACCATCAATAGATTTGATACCCGAACCATCCGCGGCAGGGATACCAAATTCAAAAGAAAGAACAGTTTGGCCGCCGCTTTCTACTAACTCGGCCTCTGCTGTTGGTGTAGAACCTGCTGAAAGTGGGGTTGCGCTTGCTGCGACATCATCATAACCAACTGGGCCGGCGGGGATACCAAATTCAAAATTAAATACTTTTGCAGTATCAGGACCACTTGCAGATACGGTTACAGTAGGATCCGAACCACTTGGAAGCACCTCGGCAGAGCCAGTTGGTGTGCCAAAACTACCAGTAATACCTTGTTCACCCTGCGCGCCTTTACCAGCTACTTTCTGCCAATAATTACCATCCGCAGGAGTTATGCCGGAAACCAAGTCTACTTTGCAAACCCATGTCTCGCCATCATAAAAAACATTATCTAATCTGTTATATGTAGTAGTAGCATCATAAGTGCCTCTATAAAGCGGCTGAACTCTGCCTAAAGAAGTTTGACTTGACATTAACTACCACCCCCATTAATTAAGTATTTCAAAATACAAATTGCCATCATTCTTTAATTCAAAATCAACTTGTGGTGACATATGATCTGGCTTAGTCATAATAAGCTCGCCGCTTTCTACATCCACATCAAAGGTCATAAAGTACACATCACCAGTATCGCCCTTTGGAATTTTGAAATTAAAATGAACTACATCATCTTCAATTGTCTTATCTACAGAAGCGCCCTATTCAACAGGAACTGTTTCTGCACTTACGGTTAAATCATCAACTGCTTTTTTACTTGCGGCCGCTTGTTCAGCATAATACTTTGCATTGTTTTGATACTATAAATCAGAATCTGTTACAACAACACGAATAATATTTGACTGAAGCGGTGTGCCAGTAAGAGTAATACCATAATCTGCTAAGTTTATATCTGCTAAAGTAGTATTACCATAATTTACATTCCAATGATTTTCAGTTTCACCTTCTGGAATACCAGTACATGTAAACATGAAGTATCTTGTATATCCAGGAGATTCACCGACTTGCTGGCGGAATGCTTGCTCATCAATACTACAACTAAATGTACCACCTTCAACAGCATATGAAAAAGCATCTGCTATTACAGGTACACCAGATTTAGTACCAACAGCCCATGCTTCCGCTTCATTTAGAATTACATCTGCATTATCGGTAATATCCAAAATTCGAGAAAATTCATCAGAAGAAGCTACATTACTTGCTATATCTGGCGAAGCCATTATAATTATAATGAAAGAAACAGTTGATAAAACTTGTTTCTCTTCACCCGTACCAGATATGAACAAGACGTCCGCATAAGCGCGGCCAGCCGCAGCGAGTGATTGCTCACTTAAAGTGACATAAACTACATTCTCAGTATTATCAATAACTGCCTCATTCCAAATAGCATAACCATCTGGTTTACGAATACGATAAGAAGCTGTAACACCAAGAGGAATACTCCAATCCGCGCCGTTCTCTGTTACGTGAATTTTAATAACTCGACTTTGCGAGTCACCCTACTTCGCGCCAACTGTGGTATACGCAGTATTTGAATTTAACTCAAGAGTTATTTCCTATAAAAATTCCACTCTTTTAACCACCTCTTAAAATGGTAAATTATTCTCCATAATAAAAGTGGGCGTATCGTTAACATCTCTCAAAAAATTTGAAAAAAGCGAAAAAGTGTGATAAAATAAATTCAAGAAAACAAAGGAAAATTATAAAGGGTGGTAATTGCTTTATGTCTGATGCAAAAGATTGCTTTGTAAAAACTACTGCGCCAAGTCCTTGGGAAACGCGGAAAGCGGAGCCTTATGTTGGAGAAGATGGTATTTATATGCCTATTCATGAGTATATTTATGAAGGTACTGCAACAGAGTATAGAATGGTAATGTCCAAAGAGTTGTTTCAAGAGGCTTTTAAAGAGTACATTCAAAAAGAAGGTTTGATTTAATTGTTTAAAGTGAAGAATAAAATAACAGAAGAAATTACTCAAGTTCTTGATACATATTGCGATGAATATGGTAAAACCTGGTTTCTTCTTTGGGTAAAAGATAAATGGGCTTGGCGCGCAGCTGATGGTTTTGTTCCACCAAATTATGTTCCAAAAAAGAAAGTAATCGTTGCAGGTTCGCGCACTTTCCAAAACTATCCAATGCTCTGTAAAGAAATGGATAAAATTAAAGAGCAAATTGATGAAGTGGTTTGTGGCGAAGCGCGCGGCGCTGATACACTCGGCCGCAACTGGGCATACGGGAATGATATAAAAATTAAATCATTCCCCGCTGATTGGCAAAAATATGGCCAGCGCGCAGGAATGATTCGAAATAGTGAAATGGCAGATTATGCTGATATGCTTATAGCTTTTTGGGATGGACAAAGCGCAGGTACACAAGATATGATTGATAAAATGGAAAAACTTGGAAAGGAAGTGCATGTGATTTATTATGACAAACCAAGAGTTGATTGATAGATATCCATGGCTTAGAGTAAGTAATAGATGGACAGGTAAATTTGTTGAAGATGCGGACTGGACTGAACTTGATGATATGCCGCATGGATGGCGCGTAGCCTTCGGTGAAGAAATGTGCGAAGAACTGAACCAAGAAATTATCACCTGGCCACCCTCTGCGCAAGAAAACTTCCGTATTACTCAAATTAAAGAAAAGTATGGTCATCTTTGCTTTTATACAAATGGTGAAAGTAAAAGATTTAGAGAGATAGTTGGTAAGTATACTATCAAGTCTAAGACTACTTGCATTGGTTGCGGTGCTCCCGCGCGCTGGATAAGTAGAGGCTGGATTTCTCCATGGTGCGATGATTGCGCGCGTGAGAATTTTGAACATGTGAATGGTTCTTACTCTGCGCAAACGCCGTGGGAAGAAGAATATATAGATATAAATGAATATTACAAACCATATGAAGAAGAGGACTGAATAATCAGTCCTCTTTTGTTTAATTTAATTGCACAAGAAAGTGTCCTTTTAATCACTTTACGCTGTCATACTTTGCCCGTACCGCATCACAAACTTGACTCGGGAATAGCACATTAGTTAATACGCTGTCGAATCCATTTGTCGGAAATGCAAGTATTTGTTCCGTAGTGTTTACCGTATAAAAGCATACCTGAAAACCCGCAGCTATAGCATCTGAATAGTCAGAACCGTTTTGGTCGAATATCATGAACACTCTGTTTTTGCCAGTTTTAAGCGCTTGCGCGTTTGCAACCGTACCATTCAAACCAAGCTCGACAGTATCCCATTCGTTTTTTACAAGTACAAGTGCATCGTAAGAAAACGATATAAAAGAAACGTGTTCTTCCATGCCATATTGCTTGATAATTGAAATGATTAGTTGAATCTCTGCTTGCGTGTAAGTATGCCCAAATGCCTTTAATTCTATCCATGCGTGGAGATTATTTGCTTTGCAACAATACATAAATTCTGCAAAGGTAGGAATCTTTGTGCCTTTCCATTTCGCCCATTGTGAAGGAGTGCAAGCATCATAAGCATCAAGTTCATCATAGTCAAGAGATGAAATAAGTGTATTTTCTGTAATTGCGCTCCCGTCTGCGGCATTGCAACAAGTCCTGTTTATCGTTGTATCGTGCATCAGAACAGGAACACCATCCTGTGTGAAAAGAATATCCGTTTCTACATACTTAAAACCATAAGCCGCAGACATTTCAAAAGCCGAAAGTGTATTTTCTGGTGCTACTGTATTAAAACCGCGATGTCCAATAGCTTTAACATTTGCATATTCAGCAAGAATCCTGTCAAATGGCGTTGAACGCAGTACATACGATTCAATGTAATTGGAAACATTTTCAGGATTTAACACTTCTGACGCTTCTGTTGCCTTTATGTTGATTTTATAAAGTTTGTCTGTTCTGTTAAATGTAAATGCAGTTGAGCACCAAGTTGAAAATTGTAATTCTTTTTCCTTGTTCAATGAGTATGTTGTTACAGAAAACACATAACCATCTTTTGCAACAATAGTCACCGGAACAAGAAATTTCAAATAGTTACAAGTTGAAACTCTGTATAGCCCAGTAGAATCGAAAGCCTTATTTCCCTGTAAATTTATCGAGCCATTTTCCCAAAATTCACTTTTAGCAATGTCACCATATACAGTTTGTATCGTTTTGCTATTCTGTTCTACTTTTGATTTTTTCAAAATAACCGTATTCGCAATGTCACTTAAATCAATCGCACCACCTCCGATTTTTGTAATATCAAGTTTGAAAATGTAATTGGGGTATTTATTTCTAAAGTATGAAATATCAATATATTTTGATATATATGCGGTGTCATACGTTTTTGAAAAACCATTTCCAAACCACGTACCGATATAAGTGGTTCCTTCATATGCTAAAAGGAACAGTTTGTATGCGTCCGTTGTCGATTCTACGGCAATAACTGTATCGTCAATAATCTGGTTGCTTCTCGCCCATGTTGTACCAGTCGATACTGTTCCGTCTGCAATTGCCCAATACCCAAATTCCCAAAACTCGACATCTTTACAATTATTTACAATCTGCAAGTTTATATCGTCAATCTGCAAGTTTATATCGTCAATCCGTGTGTTGTTGCGTTCTTTTACGACAATATCGCTCAATACATCGGATGGTGTAAGTGTACTGTTGCTTTTATAATAATCAATCTTGAAACGATATGCAGGATATTTTTTCAGCCAATCGTAGATTGATATTTCTTGCAGATAGCTGTTATAATTATATGTTGTCGAAAACGTTGTCCCATTCCATGTGCCAACATAAGAACCGTTGATATTATATGCGAGCAAATACATTTTAACAGCATTGCTCAAAATGACGGCATCAAAGTTCACAAAACCTGACCTGCACCACGTTGTCGAATCCGTTGCAATTCCGTCTGCAATTGCCCAATACCCCTGTGAAACATCTATCGCTTTAGATGTTTGAAATGTAAAAGCGCTCTTTAAGTCACCAACATCTTTCGCAATGACCTTGTTTTGTACCGGGTTCTCGCTGCTGTCAGACAGCGCGTCGTCTACAGTGATAGAGCTGCCACCGCCGCCGCCAAAATCAATCCATTGTGGGGTTCCTTCATAATTGCCCCAAGCAACTTCATGTCCGTCTGCGGTGGTACCAGAGGTCCCTTTGTATTTAATAGTATAACAATCACCAATTTCTGCATTATTAGGTAAATCTGATACATACGAAACGGCGCCACGATATATCAATCCCTTAGGTAGTGCCGCGATCGCCGTAGCAATAGCAGAGTTAGCACTATTTTTTGCTAATACATAAGTTACAATATCCATAACTTACACCACCTTACATATCATAAAATTCGCCATCATTGCCCATAATAACGGCGGTCTTGGCTTTAATTACATATGCTTTATCACCAAATAAAATCTTCTCGTTAGCCTTTAAAATATCCAAATCGCTCGTTTCCATTACATACCACAAGCGGTCTTGTACATTCGCGCGATTAAACGATTGCGCTAAAACATAAGGCTTATCATTCATAAAATTTCCTCCAAATAAAAAAAGTGATATACACATAGGTATACCACGGCCACTAATGAGCGCAAATTGGCTTTCGCCGCGGTTTCCCATGCTCTTAATATAAAGTGGAGAAGACTTTTAAAAACTTGACTTTTTTGAAGG
>JAFOCU010000195.1 GCA_017381055.1 Lachnospiraceae bacterium | reverse complement strand
GGATGCTCTTCCTTTATAACTCTCGCTGTAGCCACCATCGGTGTAAGCGCATTACTTATCTTATCAATTGTCTCTGGGAATAAATTCTTCGCCATTACCGACCAAGATGGACAACAAGATGTAAGGGCAAATGACTGATTTCCACTAGCTACTTCTTTTACATAATGTTCTGCTTCTACTATACATCCCATATCAGCACCAATAGCTGTTTCGTAAACATCTGCAAAACCCAACTCCTTAAGAGCCGTCTTAAACATCTCTGGTGTAACCTTTGGTCCAAACTGACCTACAAAGGCTGGTGCTACCTGAGCTATTATCTTCTTGCCTGACTGCATAGCTCTAATAAGCTGGAATATCTGTGACTTATCCGCGATAGCTCCAAACGGGCAGCTAACCATACACTGACCACATGATACACACATATCATTATCTATAACCGCTCTTCCTACTCTATCAGACTTAATAGCATTTACCCCACACGCTGCCTTACAAGGACGCTCCTTGTGACATATTGCATCATATGGACATACTGCTCTACATTTTCCACACTTAATACATTTATCCTTATCTATAACAGACTTACCCTTAACCATAGATATAGCCCCAACTGGACACACACTATGACATGGGTGCGCAAGACATCCCATACAAGAATCTGTTATCTCATACTCATTCTCTGGACAAGCATTACAAGCTGATGGTATAACCTGCATCAATGGTGGCTCATAATACTTCTCACCAATATCACTATCCTCCAAGCCCTGTGTAAGATGACCTGGCTTTTCTCTATCTTCCGGTCTTAAGCTCATACCCATAGCAAGACGGATACGCTCTCTTGTAATAGAACGCTCTCTGTAAACACTTTCCCAATATATAGACTCATCATAATCTACAATCTTATATGGCAAAGCTTCCATATCATCCTTAAGATTTGTAGATGTATATGCTAAGTTAGCAACTTCTTTAAAAATTCTTCTTCTTCTCTGTCTTACAGGTGTATCAATACCTCTCATACTACTACTCATAAGTACACAGCCTTTCTTATATATTTGTTTTTTATTTGATATTACGATATTTCGATATTTTGACATTCCAATACTTCGTAATCTTTATTGAACCTATATACTATCTTAAACTTTGTTATCCTATATAATTAAACCTTATCCTACCCACAAAATCAAGTGGTTTTTGAAGGCATTTCTTTCTCTGTGGCTCTTTTCTCTTACTATTCTCGTTTTTTCACACTCTTTAGGTAGAGATTTTCTTCCCCTGTGACTCATCTTCTCTTACCATCTTGCTCTTTTTCCGCCCTTTAGGTAGAGGTTTTCTTCCTCTGCGACTCACTTCCCTCTTACCATTTTGTTCTTTTTCTAACCTTTAGGTAGAGATTTCTTCATCCGTGGCTCATTTCTCTCTTACCATCTTGCTCTTTTTCTGCCCTTTAGGTAGAGATTTCTTTATCCGTGGCTCATTTTCCTCTTACCATTTTGCTCTTTTTCCACCCTTTAGGTAGAAATTTCTTCATCTGCGGCTCATTTCTCTCTTACCATCTTGCTCTTTTTTTGCCCTTTAGATAGAAAAAAAGCCGCCCGCTATCACAAATAGCGGGCGGCACATACACAAACCTATCACCTAGGTCTATTTACCTGTTCTCTTATAAAGCTCCATAAAATGCATAAGTCTCATAGCCAACGCATCATCAAAACTTCCTTCTACTGCTCTCCAGCACCAATTTGTACCAAGTGTTGATGGTATATTCATTCTGCTCTCTGAACCTAAGCCGAATAAATCCTGTGCCTGTACAATAGTTAAGTCTGCAACTGTTGCCCATAATGCCTTCATTATATGCCAATGACCTTGCATTAAGCTTGGCATACTTAAGTACTCCTGAGCATATCTTACATCTTCTGGAGCAGCCGATGTAAACCAGCCCTGAATAGTATCATTATCATGTGTGCCTACATATGCCACATAATTATTTGTAATGTTATGTGGTAAGTATTCCACACTATTATCATCTCTACTATCAAAAGCTAACTCAAGCACCTTCATACCTGGGAAGCCACTCTTTGCAAGAAGCTCTTTTACTGGCTCTGTCAAGAAGCCTAAGTCTTCTGCGATAATATTCTGTCTTCCAGCACTCTGCTCTAATGCTTCAAACAACTTTATGCCAGGTCCTTGCTCCCAATGACCGCCCGAAGCATCCTCATCACCATACGGAATAGCATAATATGCCTCAAAACCTCTAAAATGATCAAGTCTAAGCATATTATAAGTATTACAAGCATAAGTAATTCTCTTAATCCACCAAGAGAAATTATCCTCTTCCATCTTATCCCAACGGAATAAAGGATTTCCCCATAACTGGCCAGTTGCTGAGAAACCATCTGGAGGACATCCAGCTACAAATGTAGGTTCAAGATTCTCATCTAACTGGAACATCTGAGGATTAGCCCATACATCAGCACTATCAAGTGCTACATATATAGGTAAATCACCTATAATTGATACACCATTTTCATTAGCATAAGCACGGAGCTCCTTCCACTGCTTAAAGAAATAATACTGTAAAAACTTCCAGAATCCTATCTCTTCTTTATTCTCAGCAATGACAGCATCCATCGCTTCTTTTTCTCTTCTTTTTAAAGCCTCTGGCCACTGAATCCACGACACTCCATCATTCAAGCCTTTAATAGTCATAAAAACTGAATAATCATTCAACCAAAAGCTCTGTTCTTCGCAAAACGTATCGAAGTCCTTATCTTCCTTCTTAATAAATCGATGGTAAGCTATCTTAAGTAATGGATAACGTTTTTCATGAAGCGCACCATAATTTACCTTATATGGAACACTTTCCCAGTCAATATCCTTATACTCAGAAATTTCCAACAAACCCTCATCCTTCAACATATCCAAATCTATGAAATAAGGATTACCTGCGAAGGTAGAAAAAGACTGATATGGCGAATCCCCATAGCTAGTAGGACATACTGGTAGTATCTGCCAATATGACTGTCCAGCCTTCTTTAAAAAATCCACAAAATCTTTAGCACATTGTCCCATAGTTCCAATACCGTATGGCGCTGGAAGCGAAGACAAATGCATTAAAATACCACTCGCTCTGATAATAATCACTCCTAATATCTAAATTTCATCTTGCACGAACACTTTCACCAGGAACTACATGAAATGATTCTACTTCACATACTCGCTGATTCGATCCCTCAATACATTCAAGAAGAATATCTACACTCTTAGATGCTACAACCTCTCTATGCTGTCTTATGGTAGTCAATCTAGGAACCATGTACCTTCCAACATCAATTCCATCAAATCCCATAACCGATATATCCTCAGGAACCCTAAGGCCTCTATCGCAGATAGCTCTTATAGCACCTATAGCCATAACATCTGCCATAGCAAATACAGCCGTTATATCAGGCATCATATCAAGAAGCTTCTCCATAGCATAATACCCTGCAGAAATAGAAAAATAACCTGGAATAAAATTTTTACCTTCAACAAATTCCTTTCCATGTTCATCAAATGCTTCTTTTGCACCAATATAACGATTATAAGTAGTATTGGACTTATGTATATTACCGCCAATAACACCTATATCTGTATGCCCCAACGAAAACAGCTGTTCAACAGCTGTTTTCGCCGCGGTCTTATCATCTGTACATACACTTGACAGATTATCCATCATAAGTTCTTCAGCTGAATTAGTTACTAATACGCACGGAACTTTAATAAGATGAAAATATTTTTTAAAATATTCCTTGTTGCTACCAAGAAATAATATCCCCAATGGTCTTCTTTCAAGACAAATCTGATACGCTTGCTGCACCTCATTATCATCCTCGCCTATATAGAACATCATACTAGCATACCCTCTCTTCTCTATAAGAAGCTGAATAGGTTCTAACAAGGATGCAAAAAGCATGTTCTGCGCACCTTTTATAATAATTGCAATACCTTCACTGCTCTGCTGTTTTAAGAGTTTCGCATTACTATTAAGCTGAAAATGGTATTTATCTACTATTTTCATAACGGCTTCTTTTGCCTTCTCTGATACTCCTGGCACCCCATTTAGCACACGAGATACAGTTCCAACAGAATAGCCTGACTCTTTAGCAATATCCTTTATTGTCATGACCTTCTCCTACAAACAATAACAAACCTTAGCCCTTAACAGCACCTGCCGCAACACCCTTGATAATATGCTTCTGTCCTAAGAGATATACGATTACAATTGGAATAACTGTAAGCATAATACATGCCATCATGGCACCCATCTCTACTCTACCATAACCACCCTTGAATGATGTCTGGATAAGCATAGGAATTGTCTGATATTCTCTAATATCAAGTACAAGTGTTGGAAGCAAATAATCGTTCCATACCCACATAGCCTCTAAGATAGCAACTGATACCATAGTAGGCTTAAGCATAGGCATAACAATCTTAAAGAATGTCTGAAGTGGATTACATCCATCAATCATGGCAGCTTCTTCGATTTCAAGTGGAATAGACTTCATGAATCCTGTAAACATGAATACCGCTAAACCTGCACCAAATCCAAGATAAATAATCCAAATATTCCATGGTGTGTTAAAATCAAGTCTATCTGCTGTTCTTGATAATGTGAACATTACCATCTGGAATGGCACTACCATAGAAAATACAAATAAGTAATATAATGCACTAGAAAGTACACCCTTTACACGTGTGATAAACCAAGCACACATTGAACAACATACACAAATAGCTAATACTGAAGATATAGTTATAAATAAACTATATTTTAAACTCTCAAAGAATCCTTTAGCTTCAAGGGCATATATATAATTCTCTAAAGCTACAAAATTTTCCTTAGTTGGTAATGTAAATACTGTATCTGTTGTGATAGTATTAGTTTCCTTAAAGGAATTGAACAATACCATAACTATAGGGTATACGAAGGTTAACGCCATAACTATCATTATAAGCGTAACAATAATATCCGAAATCTTTCTCTTACTCTTCATTATTGCTGTACCTCCTTACTTCTTGTTAATTTAAGCTGAATGAGTGATATTCCTATAACAAGCAAACTGAATACTACAGCTTTTGCCTGACCAAGACCCTTCCAGCTACGTCCAATTCTGTCATAGAATGTCTTATAAATATTAAGAGCTAACATACTTGTCTTGTCAAATGGATCACCATTTGTAAGCGCCATATTTTGGTCAAAGAGCTTAAATGAATTTGTAAGTGTAAGGAATACACAAATTGTAATAGATGACATTACCATAGGAAGCTTAATCTTAAATAATGTCTGTAATGGCTTAGCACCATCAATCTGAGCCGCTTCAATAAGTGAATCAGGAATAGCCTGTAAGCCTGCGATGTAAATAATCATCATATATCCGACCTGCTGCCATACCATAAGGATAACAAGTCCCCAGAAACCAGCTGTTGGATTTAATTTCAATAAATCATCACCAATTATTAAAAGTACACCGTTTATTATTGTCTTCCAAATATAACCAAGTACTACACCACCGATAAGATTTGGCATAAAGAAAACTGTTCTAAATACATTAGTTCCTCTTAAGCCTCTTGTTAATATTAAAGCAAAAACAAATGCAATAACATTAATTAATACTATAGATATAACTGCAAATGCAACTGTAAACCACAAAGAATCCGTAAGTGGCGATGGATCTTTAAAATTAGGGTCCAAACCAAATACTCTCTTGTAGTTATCCAAGCCTACCCATTCAGTTTTATCAATTGACATAAAACTACAAAATGATAAATATAGACCCTGTATGAATGGCACGATAAAACCAATTGTGAATGCTGCCAATGTTGGAATTACGAATATGGGCCAATATCTTTTTACTACCTTTTCTTCCATTCCAAACCTCCTTAAATATCAAAAAACTTTTATGTTTATATTGTATAGTGTCGTAAAGTCATAAAGCCACAAATGTGCTAGCACATATAGCTTATGACTTTCCCACACTTGAATTAAGATAAAAAATGGACAGGCAGGTCACCTGCCTGTCCTTATAAAATTATCTAAGAATGTAAATCTAAATTTACTGTCCGATTAATTCATACTCTGACTTCCAACCATCAACGAAAGCCTTCTCTACATCAGCCCAATTAGCATCTGACTGATCAGCTGCATATGCTGTTAAAGCTGTACCAACATTGTTCTTCCATGTCTCTGATGGCATTGTTGTGAAGTTCCAAGATACTGGAGTCTTACCAGCTGCTGTATAAGCTGTATCCTGCTTTACGAATACGTTAGCAGATTCTGCTGCCTTCTTGAATGGAACTACGAATCCCATATCGTTAGCTAATGCAGATGTACCCTTATCAGATGTAACTACCCAGTACATGAAATCTAATGTAGCCTTGATGTCAGCTTCGCTAGCTTCACCATTTACACACCAGAAGTTCTCTGTACCTGTACAAAGACCCTGATTAGCCTCATCATCACCAGCACCTACATAGATAGGAATCATAGCAAGCTTATCATCGCTATATGTATCCTTTAAGTTACCGTACTCCCAAGAACCATTCTGGAAGAATACAGCCTTACCATCAAGGAACTCGTTTCTAGAGTCATCACCTGTCTTAGCAGATAACTCTGTTGGAGCACATGTGCTGTTGTTGATGTAAAGATCGAAGATCTGACGATAGTTATCAAGGAATGAACCCTTAATAGTCTTTGTTGTGTTAATTCCATCTTTCTGATACTCGAAGTAGATTGGAAGGTTTGCAAGGTGTGTCTTAAATCTCCAGTCAGAAGATGAATCCATACCTGCTGAAGAGAATGCTGAGAAACCAAGTTCAGCTGAACGAGCTGTGATGTCTTCTGCAACTTCCTTTAACTTAGCAAAAGAATTAATGTCTTCTACCTTGTAACCTGCCTGAGCAAGTAACTCTGTATTTGTAATGATACCGTATGACTCGATAACGTAACCGATACCAAGAACTGCGCTGCCATCCTTTAATGCGAATGAGTCAGATGTTAATTCCTTGTATACATCTGAACCAGACATATCGTAGCAGTAATCCTTCCATGTAGCAAGACCATTTGGTCCGTTAACCTGGAATAATGTTGGAGCTTCATCCTTAACCATTTCTGAAGCTAATGTTGTCTCGTATGTACCTGAAGCAGCTGTTACAACTGTAACTTCAACTCCTGTCTCCTCTGTGTAAGCCTTAGCTAAAGCTTTCCACTGCTCATCCTGCTCTGGCTTGAAGTTAAGGTAGTAAACTGAACCCTTTCCGCCTTCTGCATCATCTTTTCCGTCTTTCTTTCCTGAACAACCAACTATTGAAGAAAGAGCAAGTACGCTAACGAGAGCGAGTGATAATAATTTCTTTTTCATAGTGTAACTCCTCCTGAAAATATTTTTTGTTACGTTCCTACATGTTTTTTTGAAACGTTTACATGCATTAACTAATAACGTTTTGTTTTGCTAGTTCATATAATAATACTTTTATGACAAAAAAGCAATAGTTTTTGTGAAAAATCTATAAAAAAAATATATTCTTGTACCTTTTTTGTGTATTTTTTCACCAATAGATACATAATAACCAATTAGAAAAGGGCTGATTTTTTAGTAAATCAGCCCTTGAAAACGTTTCAACAACATATTTCATTGTTAATTATGTACATACTATTCTAACTCAGACCAACAGATCACCGTTCCTCTTCCTTGGTTCTTTACTTCATAAAGAGCCAAATCGGCAGCCTTTAATCCTTGCTCTATACCTTCCTTTGATGAATCATCATATTCTGCCACACCTATAGAACTAGATATCAATTGCCCTTCTATGGCTACTTGCACTTCGTAGTTATCCATAAACTCTTTGTTAATATTTGTCGCTAATTGCTTACCAAACTGTTCATCCTTATCAGGAATAATTGCAACAAATTCATCTCCTCCGTACCTTATGGCATAACCAATATTTTTCACATTATCTGCCAAGATAGTCGCAAAAGACTTAAGTATTAAATCCCCTACATCATGCCCATATGTATCATTATATTTCTTAAAGTAATCCAAATCCAAGTATAACAAAGTTCCTTTTTCACCCAAGCCTTGCTTTATCAGTTTATCTAGCCCCATTCTGTTGTAGATTCCTGTAAGCTGATCTGTAACTGATGATTTTTCAAGCTCCTGGTTCATTGCCTTAATTACACAATTACTCTTAATACGTTTAATTGCATCACTAAGCTGATGCACCGCATATTTTACAACAGTTAAATTATGCTTATTTAAATATGTTCTATTTCCTGTATAACTTCTATGAACATCCACAATGCCGATAAATACTCGTTTCAATTCACCATCTTTAATTACAGGAACTCCTATAGCTGTAGCTATTTCATCCATATTAAACTTCTCAAGTGCCTCTGAATACATTTGATAATTATTTTCTATTCTATGAGTTATAAATTCCGCTTTGTAACCATCAAAAAATTGGAAAATAACTCCCATATCCTTTACATTAAGCTTAATAGCACCATGTGAATATGTCATCATACATCTTTCACCAGACTTTTCTAGAAGAATAGCCCTATCAAGATTGTATGTATTCTGAATCATATTTACAGCATCTTCGATAACCTCTAAAACACCACCTTGATCCCTACTAATTGTTTCATTAAAGAGTGCCAAGAAATTTGTATCCTTATCTCTATTCTCCAACTCTAGCTTCGCGCCAACCAGTTCGCATATATCAAGAATAGCCTTTACAGGCAATGCCTCTCTTGCAAAATCAGTATTCTGTCCATAGAAAGCATCTTCTATAAGTGACTTAACTCTCTCTGCTCTGCCTTTAAAGTTGCCCTTCGTATAGAACTCATATATTTCTTCTAATACTTTGCCTTTCTCATCACTTTTTCCTATTCTGTCATAGTACAAGCTAATAGCATACGCATACTCCATATATGTATAATATGAATCACCTTCTATTTTATCCATATACTTCTTAGCAAGCACCAATTCTTCTTTGGATTTATCAAATTTCTCTTCATAGATATACATACTTGCCTTGCTTATATGATACAAAAACAAATCACTTAACCAGTATTTTTCGTTTTCATCATCATTTTTCTTCATTACATAAGACATTATCTCTTCCATCTTCTTTATGTAATAATAGCAATCATAATATCTTCCATTCTTATAGCAAGCAAGAGTAATAAATCCATACATTTTCGATGCATTACATATCTGTATACTTTGTTTACCTATAAATCCTAATATCTTGAATATAAGTTCTCCACATTCAATCACCTTATCATTTATGCCTGCCACAAAATAATTAACTAGCATATTATAAAGTGTCTCTGCCATATCCTCAGCTTGTCTTGTTTCTATAAGGATGTTAATACCTTGACGCAAATATGCATCCGCCTTGGCATACTCCTCCATAACTATACAGTTATATCCAAGCCCACTATATGCATGAGCAATTCTAACAGGCTTATCTTTATCCAATATCCCAAGACGCTTTTCATACATTTTTGTAACATACTCATAGTATCCATGCTCCGAATACATAATTACGTTCTTCATGTACGCCATAAGTAAAAGATTTCTGTTATCCAACTTAGTCGCTATCTCAATGCCCTTTTCGAAATAGTATGGTTCTTTTCTGCCTGCTGCAATTTCCTTTAAATCTTCTAAATCATTGTCATAGCTAAATATATATACATAAGCCAAGAAGTTTTGATAATTAAACTGCTCTAATCTTTTTATAACATCATCATCTACTTTATGGGCATAATTACATCTAAACAATTCCTTCAGTGTTCCGTAATGAGCAACAGTCTCTACCACCTCTACGTTTATAAGAAGTTTTTCATCATCTAATTTTCTTGCAATGCCTTTACACTTCTTACAGAACTTAAATGTCTGTTCTAACTCCGCAAGCAACAATTGAGCCTTAGCTGATATATAATAATACACATATTCAGCTCTTAAGTTATTTAACTTTCTAACTAAAGGTACCATTCTCTCACATGCAAATAGTACATTTTTATAATTACCAAGACCCAATTCTGTATTAGCTAATGCCATAAGCACCATAAACATATCTTTGTCTGATATATTGGCATTTTCTCTTGATAAATATGCATGTATAATCTTCACATAATAATGAGCATCTCTAAACGCAAGCATATGGACCATATTAAATAATTTTTCCAAATATACTTCAATTTCTTCATCCACAAAGAGAAACTCTTGAGGATAATCCATCTTTCTGCTAGATGTCACATCCGAAATCTCTAATACCATATTTTTTTCTTCAATGGTCTTCATCAACGTATCCCACTGAGGACGACAATATTCCTTAACCAGATAAGCCTCTTCGTAGGAGAAGATAAAGATAATGTTTCTCATACGCGCAAGCATACTATTAACAAACTGCATCACACCATATGGCGCCTTATGAATCTTTCCCACGACTATTACTAGCATCTTTTTACTGGCAATATACTCAAACAACGAACATAAAGACTGAAGCATTCTCTCTGCCTCATACTCATACTCCTCAGGCATAACATCCAATACTCTTCGACATTTACCATCTCTTATATACGAACACACAGTGTCCTGCAAAAGACTATAAACGCCTCCTCTATTTACAAATTCTTCTACTGTACACTCATCAGCAAAAAACTTGTAATACAAGTCTTTTATCCAACCAAGGAATGGCTCATAAGCTTCTAGCATCTGACTGCCATCATACTCATATACCAATCTATAACAGACATCTCCTTCTCCGCTTTCGAACACATCTGTCAAAGACACATCGCCCAGCTTATCCTGTTTAATAAATATAGCCGGCTTATTTCTATTTTGAATATAAGAATCTAAAAGATTCTTTATAGCCTTTGCATTTTCCATATTAATTTACCTCACGTACATTTTTACACCATTACTACCCTCCATTTTCCCATATTATCTCCAAAATTTCAATAACTTTATTCTCTATTTTTTAGTGCTTCGCTCATACTTATTTTATTTATCTTCTTAATATGCAAAGTATTTATAGCAAAATACGCTACAATACCAATTAAAATTATCCCAATATATACCCATGCCGGAAGATAAAACGGAATATGTCCTTCTATCATACTTCCTATATATACTAAAATATATTTAAAACATAACGCCTCAACTGGTATGCAGATAAATAACGAAGCGCAAACTACTATGGTAGTCGCATTTAAATATAATTTACCTATTTCCTTATTGTTATATCCAAAAACCTTCATATACGAAATCGGTATAGCATTTTTCTCTATAACGGTCTTTGTAAGAATGTACATAAGTATCATATATATTACAACAGAAAAAATATTTATTATCTGCATAACACCCTCAAAAGATTTCATTAATTCCTTTGCCGCACCTACCATATCCGCTCTAGTTACGTATTTAGCCAAATATTCTTCCTCAATTTCTAATTTCTCATTAGAAATATATGAATTATACGTACCTTGTGGATTACCTAAAATACGATTCAATTCATCTCGTTTCACAAACGCTGTAAGACTTCCCTTATATTCACATATTTGTCCCACTTTTAATTTGTATTCTTTATTATAATAATCGTCTTTAAATACAAGTTCATCTCCAATGTCAAGATTTAGTTTCTCTGCTAATGGCTTCGATATAGTTATCTCATTTTTATTATCTGAAATAGGAATTTCATCAAAGAATTTTGTATCCTCACTAACCCCCATAAAGGAAACACTCATATCCATTTCACCTAAATCAAACCAAGTCTTCAAACTATATGATAAAACTTTCTCTGCCTGTTTATTTTCCACTTCCACAGGTGATTTCAAAATATACTGATACTCATAAGTTAGGGAATCATCTATCTCATCAACGTAATTATCTATCAAAGGATCCAAGCCCATTCCAAACATAAGCAAAAAGCTTGATATAAATATGCCTATAAACAATATTAAATAACTAATCTTATTCTGCAAAAGCACCCTTATACGAAATCTAGTTAAGAACTTAAAATCTGGTAATTTCCTTGCCTTCTTCTGCTTATTTTTACGCAAATCTTTTCGCAAGAACTTCAATGGTGCCAATGATAATTTACTATAAAGCATCCACCAATTGATTATTATCATAATAACAACCGGCAAAATAGTTGTAGTTACAAACGCCTCCACATTAAAACGCAATTCCAAAGGCGCTATAGAATAAGTTCCGTAATACAGTTCCTCAAATGGTTTTATCATAACTGTATATCCTAGGGCATTACCAACTACAGAACTTATAATAGCAATGATAATTGTAGGCGAAAGATAGTGCCAAATTATTTCACTCTTCTTATAACCAGATGCCCTAAGTGTTCCTATAATAGCAGCTTCAGACTCTATATTATTGCTAGTAAGTATGGCAAATACAAAAGCGATTATAATAATCAAAATATATATAAACACTTTCATTACCGGGCCATCCTTACCTATATCTTCCCTCAAAAATGTAATGGCTTGATTGCGCTCCGCTGTTAAAAATGTGCTAATATTTGCTCCAGATTTCACAAGTATCTTTTGCATATCCTCTACTAACTGTTTTTCTTCAGCTTCACTCAAGTTCTCATCTTCATTCACATAAGAATATCTATATATTATTTGGTCGGTATCATATTTATTAAAATCTTCTTCTGATACGATGCATACACCAAAACCACTTGTATTAGGCAACAAATCCTGGTTATTTTTATATAAACAATTATAATCCGGCACAGCTATAGTCGCAGTAACCTTATAAGCATCACCATTTATATCAATAACATCCCCCACTTTAATCTTTCTATTTCTTGCAAACAAACGATCAATGCCTATCTCTCCAGCTTCATCTGGCAACTCTCCTTCAAACACAGATGCAAGATTTAATTCCTTACGCTCTGAAAAAATAGATAAGGATGCATCTTTATCAAATTCATTTACAGCAAGATAATAATTCTGTACAGCCTTTACATTCACATCCTCAAGCTTCTTATGTACATCATCTGTGATAGGCTCTGCCACTTCAAAATAACCATCCTCAATCCTACATTCTTCGTCGTTTACTTCCAATGTATGCACTGCACTATCCATAACCGCCATAAAGGATGATCCAACCATAATTGTAGTTATAAGTATAAAAAAGATACCTATATACTTTCCTGCATTTTTCTTAAACTCTCTAGGAAGTCTTTTATTTAATGGATTTTTCATACCACACCTCCTACCACTCTAAGTCTTTTGCCTGAATAATATTTTCATTTATGTAGCTTTTTGTAATTTGACCATCATGCATTTTAAGAATTCTATTTGCCATTCCAGATATAGCATTATTGTGAGTAACTATGATAATAGTATTATTGTACTTTCTATTAACTAACTCTATGAGTGCCAATATTTCCTTTGATGTATTATAATCAAGAGCACCCGTTGGCTCATCACACAAAAGTATAGACGGATTCTTCACAAGAGCTCTTCCTATGGCACATCTTTGCTGCTGTCCACCAGAAAGCTGCGAAGGAAGCTTATCCTTATGCTCATATAATCCCAATGTTTTAAGCAATTCGTTTATCTCCAAAGGCTCCTTACTAAGATAAGCACATACCTCTATATTTTCTTTTACAGTCAAATTAGGTATTAAATTATAGAACTGAAATACAAAGCCTAAGTGATTTCTACGATACTGAGTCAAATCCTTTTCGCTCATATCTGAGGTACAATCCTCTCCTATATCAATACAGCCTTCATCTGCTGATTCCAACCCTCCTACAATATTCAACAATGTAGATTTTCCTGAGCCTGATGGTCCTAACAAAACACAGATTTCACCATCTAACACCTCGCAATTCACACCTTTAAGCACTTCTACACGATTGTCCCCCTCACCATAAAACTTGTGTACATTGTTCATTTTTAATTTCATATTTTTCTCCTCCTCGTCGAATTTTTTATGTAGCAAAAAAGCAGATATATTTCTATACCTGCTTCTAAAATCTTTTTATAAATAGACGCAAGTATAGCACTGCCATACTCGAGTCTCATCAATTAAGGTAAACCAGGATTTACGATACTTATGCATCTACCATGATGTTGATTTACCGCACATTACGCGCCGACTACTCCCTCAAGAGTTTTCTGAATTTTATCATATAATTTACAAATTTGTCAACTTCTAATATCTATTTAGTAATTTACTTCGCAACTCTTCACCATAATCTATCGGCTAAGTCCCATTAGAAACATAATAAACAGAAACACACCAAATATCTGTCCCATTATAATTATTCCTTCCGTCAATTATATCTAATTTAGATTACCATTCACGATACCCATAATAATAGCCACAAGTGCAAGCAAGCCAAATAAATTTTATCTTGTTGGTTTTTCTCTACACAAGGAACATTTTATCTTATATATCAATTCAATTTTTCAATCCACTCTGCTTCCTTGAAGCCAACCAATACAACATCTCCTTTTACAATCAATGGGCGTTTTACCAACATTCCATTAGTAGCAAGTAACTCTAACTGTGCCTCTTCACTCATAGTAGAAAGCTTTTCCTTAAGATTCATCTCTTTATATAAAAGTCCGCTAGTATTGAAAAATTTCTTCAATGGAAGTCCACTTACGGCATACCATTTCTTCAATTCGTCATAGCTTGGATTATTATCTACGATATGACGCTCTGTATATTCTTTATTATGTTCATCTAGCCATTTTTTTGCCCTTTGACATGTTGAACATTTCGGATAACATATAAATAACATAGTTCCACTCCTTTAAAATACATTATAACTCTTATTTATCTTTTTCATTATTCCAGCTTGATTATATCTTTGCACCAACTATATATCAATACAAAAATAGACGATCATTACATACAATAATGACTATATCTGTTTATCCGGAGCTAATAGCAATTTATCTATCACCGGATGTATCATCACTGTATTCTCTATCTTATTTATTGCACATAATTTCTTTCCTGCATCCTTACTAGATGCACCACAATGATATGCTTGTTCTGTAGGTAAGTTATAATCAATCACTATCCATCGATCATGACAATCCGGATTAGATTTGATTCGAAGTGTAGGATATTGACCGACAAAATCACTTACAACTGCTGGCGTCAAAAAACCTTTTCTTCCATGCCCGTTCTCTGTAAATAATATAACATCCACACCCTGTTTCTTCTGTGACAACAGCTGTAACGTCTTTGTATTCATATAATCATCAACCACATAAATATTTGTTGTTGCCTGCTGGTATATATCTATGTACGCAACGTCTGCTTCAAATTTTTGTCCTTTATAAATAACAAAGTTCTTAAAGTCCTTATCCGAAACAAAGTTTTCATTGAGTATATCTATGCTTTTTTGAATTTCCTCAACTCTCTGTTCGGTTTTCTGTTGTCTATCTGACATGCTTGTCATCTGTACAGATAACTCCGACACTTTTGCTGTTACAAGTTTCATTTCTGTTCCAGTAACAAACTGCTGATTTTGCTTTATATAATGACGCATCTCACGAAATGCTCGCATAATAAATATACTTTGTTGCTCTGCGAG
>JAFOCU010000194.1 GCA_017381055.1 Lachnospiraceae bacterium | reverse complement strand
CAGATTATTTCAGCTGTTGCAAGTAGCCAGTATGGTGGACAGTCAGTAGATATAAGACATTTAGGAAAGTACTTAAGAAAGAGTGCAGATAAGTATAGAAGTCATTATAAAGAGGTTTATGGTGGCAAGATGCCAGATGAGGTTATTGAAGAATTAGTAAATGACCGTGTAAATGATGAGCTTAAGTCAGGTGTGCAGACTATGCAGTATCAGATTAACACTCTTATGACAACAAATGGACAGTCTCCATTCGTTACTGTATTTATGCAGATTGAAGAAGGCTACGAGTACGAGAAGGAAGTAGCTATGATTATAGAAGAAATCCTTAAGCAGAGAATTGAGGGAATTAAGAATGAGATGGGTGTATATGTAACACCTGCATTCCCTAAGCTTATTTACGTTCTTGATGAATGTAACTGCTTAAAGGGTGGTAAGTATGATTACCTTACAAAGATTGCTGTAGAGTGTTCATCAAAGAGACTTTATCCGGATTATATCTCAGCTAAGAAGATGAGAGAAAATTATGAAGGAAATGTATTCTCTTGTATGGGATGTAGAAGCTTCTTAAGTACATGGCAGGATGCTAATGGCGAATATAAGTGGGAAGGAAGATTTAATCAGGGTGTTGTATCTCTTAATCTTCCACAGATTGGTATTATTGCAAAGGGTAATGAAGAATTATTCTGGCAGCTTATGGAAGAGAGACTTTCACTTTGTTTCGAAGCTCTTATGTGCAGACATCATGCATTAGAGGGAACTCTTTCAAATGTTAGCCCAATTCATTGGCAACATGGTGCGATTGCTAGACTTAAGCAGGGTGAGAAGATTGATAGACTTCTTCATGATGGATATTCAACAATATCTCTTGGATATATTGGTTTATATGAAGTTACAAAGCTTATGACAGGTGTTAGTCATACAGATCCAAAGGGTACAGAATTTGCCCTTAAGGTTATGACAAGACTTCGTGAGGCTACAGATACATGGAAGAGAATTACAGGTATCGGATTTGGTCTTTATGGTACACCAGCAGAGAGTCTTTGCTATAGATTTGCAAGAATCGATAGAGAGCGTTTTGGTGTTATTGAGGATGTTACAGATAAGGGATATTATACAAACTCGTATCATGTAGATGTAAGAGAGAAGATTGATGCGTTCAGCAAGTTCACATTTGAGAGCCAGTTCCAGACTATTTCATCTGGTGGTGCTATATCATATGTAGAGATTCCAAATATGCGCCATAATCTTACAGCACTTGAAGAAATCGTTAAGTTTATCTACGAGAATATTCAGTATGCTGAGTTCAATACAAAGTCAGATTACTGTCATGTATGTGGATATGACGGAGAAATTGAGATTAATGATAAGATGGAGTGGGAGTGCCCACAGTGTCACAACAAGGATCAGGACAAGATGAATGTTACAAGAAGAACTTGTGGATACCTTGGTGAGAATTTCTGGAATGTTGGTAAGACTAAGGAAATTAAGGCAAGAGTGCTTCATTGCTAGAAGTTTTTAAATTATGTTAACTGGTTCGCCGACCATTGCGGTCGGCGAATTTTAGTAGAATTTGGAGGAAACTATGAACTACGCTTCTATAAAGATAATGGATGTGGCCAATGGACCAGGTGTTAGAATGTCTTTGTTTGTCAGTGGTTGTACTCACGGATGCAAAGGTTGCTTTAATAAGGAAGCATGGGATTTTAATTATGGAGAACCATTTACTCAGAATGAGATAGATTATATAATTGAATATGTAAGTGGTGCGTATATCTCAGGATTAACTATATTAGGTGGAGAACCTCTTGAACATGTTAATCAGCAAGGGTTATTACCATTACTTCGCCAGCTAAGAGAAAAGTGCCCAGATAAGTCTATTTGGTGCTTTACTGGTTATGATTTTGAAAAAGATGTAGTTGGTAGAATGTTTGATGAATATGAAGAAACAAGAGAACTTATGTCTTATATAGATGTACTTGTGGATGGTAAATTTGTGGAGGAACTTAAAGATTTATCTATAAGATTTAGAGGTTCGTCAAATCAGAGAATTATAATGGTTAAGGAATCCTTAGAAAAGGGTGAGGTAGTTCTTTGGGATGAGAAAAGCCAGAGATAATCAATAGTTTACAAAATTATGTAGACTTATATTTGAGCATTAAATGAGAAGAAGGAAGGAAATATTATGACAAAATTTGATGTTAATATTAAGAAATTAAATGAGAATGCAGTAATACCTACATACGGAACTGAGTATGCAGCGGGAGCTGATTTATATGCTTGTATGGATGAAGCAGTAACAATCAATCCAGGTGAAACAGCTTTTATTAAAACAGGTTTAGCTATGGAAGTTCCAGTAGGATATGCAGGACTTATCTATGCTAGAAGTGGACTTGCGTGTAAGAAGGGCTTAGCTCCAGCAAATAAGGTAGGTGTTATTGATTCTGATTACAGAGGTGAGATAATGGTAGCTCTTCATAATCATAGCAATGAAGCTGTATTAGTGGAATCAGGAGAAAGAATTGCACAGCTTGTTATTACACCTTATATTGTAGCAGCATTTAATCAGGTGGACGAGCTTGAGGATACAGTAAGAGGCGAAGGTGGATTTGGCTCTACAGGAAGAAAGTAGGTGATGTAGATGGCATCTATGAGTATTTTTAGCTTGATTATAGTGTTTATATTGAGTTTATTTATTATTTAATTCTTGATATAAAGTTATTATTAATTGTATATGAATGGAAAAAATGAGCCCTGTTCTTGTGAACAGGGCTTATTGCGATTTCTTTTAATTAAAATTGATTTATGCTTAGATAATAATTAATCTCTGCTGCTGCCAAAAAGTCTTAAAAGTTTTAAGAATAAATTAACAAAATCTAAGTATAATTCAAAGCCGCCAAATAATGCTAAAGCTGTAACAGATTCGTTAGTTGCTGAATTGGCACGATTCTTGATTTT